>JBJOOQ010000040.1:0-11797 GCA_046051205.1 Actinomycetota bacterium | reverse complement strand
CCCGTATTCTCAACCGCATAGTAGTAACACGCTTGAGGATCCCACTTTAGGTAATACCCCAAATAATGCACTTCTAACGACTTGTTTAATTTAGTTTCTGTATCAATTGGCAAATATGGCGAAAAATCGTTAATTGAAAAATCAGTTTGATTGAGTATCTCTTTGATTGGCAAACCACCGAGAACTACCGACGTCGGATCTTCCGTAGTGAAAAACCTATTGTCCATCTTCGGGTCCTTATTCTCATCAATGCTGTTTCCATATTCAGCCTGATTTTCCCCGTACATGACTAAATCAATTCCGAACTTTTGCGCGATGAGTGGTCCGATTAAGCGCTGACCGACAATAAACGGTTGGAAAGGGTGTAACAGATTCAAGAACGCTTGCCGGGTGAGGAAACGATGCAATTTTCCGTTCGGAGTGAACAAGACGTTGTCTAGTCCACCTACGTGAATCCAATTTTGAAAGTTTTCCCACCCTACTTGGGTATATAAATGCGGTGCCCAAGTAACTGTAAGCGGATTCATTCCATACTTGTACTTCAGAATATGCGATGTATAGGCGCTGTCTTTGCCACCGCTACCAGGGACAACTACGTTGTATCCCTTCTTGCTTCGATGTTTTTCTAGAAGCTTTTCAAGATCATTTTCTCGCTGATTCCAATCAATAAAATGTTGTTTCTGAATATTAAATCGACAAGCGTCGCAAATTCCATCTTCATCAAAACCTATGGTCTTTTTTTTGTCAGATAAACGGTGAGTAAATTCAACTGCCGAACTAGGGCGCTGATTTGAAATGACACACAACTTGCAAAACCGGACTACCTCGGGCAGGCCGTACATCGAAGACATCGTGACAAATTATCACGATTATCTTGAACTATTTAGTCAGCTACCCATTTCCAACACTGAATATGCACCTATCCCCTCTGAGTCGGCAATAAGGCGTGCTTCATTGCCGCGACTGCGCATTTTCAATGCAAATACGTCTGGCGAAGACCTATGTTGCTCCCAGTATTTCGCACCTTCAGTCACCAGATCTTGTATGCCCCAATGTTGCAACCAGTCCGATTGTTTGGTCACCACCAGTTCTGGTATCGGCACCATTATCTGATCAATCATCACTTGCGACGTAATGTCCTGGCTTCCCGGTTCGAGTAAATAGTGTTCACCACGCTCGTGGTTTTTGTATGTCCGCAGCCATTCACGCCACGGAGTTACAGCAATTTCACTCGTTGATTCACTGCAATAGTCGAAGACCAACACTTTCCCTCTACTCAATTTCTGCGACACACTAAGCATCCATCGTGCAGCAGCCTCTTGAATTGGTGCACGAGACCCAAGTGGAGCCGATGCAGGTAGAACTTCAGGAATGTTGTTGACGGTTCGTAGTACTTCAACAAATCTTCCACTGTGATCAAAACCGACAAACGCTTCTTTCCACGTTCCGTCAAACACAAACAACTTGAACGGTAAATTATCGAGCAGTTCATTTGCAAGCACAACACCCTGAATCATCCTGTCTGGAAACTCTTCGGCAGACTCAACGAAATCAGGATGCATTGCACGCTGAGATTTAGAAATCTCAACCGCTACGTACTTCATTGCTGACAGACATTGAGGTTGCGCATCAAATATTCCACGAGCCAAAGTCCCTGGACCTGCACCAACTTCAACAACATCAAATGATTCTGGGCATCCCAATTCGTTCCAACAATTATCTAGATACTGGGCAACAACTGCGGCAAACAGTGGCCCAACTTCAGGAGAAGTAATGAAGTCCCCTCTTCTGCCAGCCTTGCCACCGTCTTGATAAAAGCCGCCTTCGCCATACAAGGCGAGGCCCATGAACTGCTCAAATGAGATTGCACCACCTGCTGCCGTTATTGCAGCAGTAATTGACTCAGCCGCCGAAGGCACCGGTGATACGCGCAATGTCTCCGAAGTGCGTTGCTACTCCAGGCAAAATACCAAGCACCAAGGTGGCAACAACAGTCATTGCAAGTGCGAGAGAAAGCGAGCCTGGAATACCAACTCGAGTGGTATCGCCGTCGGGTACTGGCTTCATCCACATTTCACGCATGATCGTTCCGTAGTAACCGAATGCAACCACCGAGTTCACCGCACCAATGAGTGCAAGCGCATAACCCCAGCCTGTTCCCGAACTGAGCAGCGACTGGAACGCCGTGAACTTACCAATCCAACCACCGAGTGGCGGAATACCTGCAAGCGATGCAAGGAAAATTGTGGCAAGTACTGCCAAACCTGGAGCGTATGAAAAGAGTCCGCCCCAACTGGAAATCTCACCGCTACGTGTCTTGCGTGAAACCGCAATGATCACAGCGAACATACCGAGGTTGGTAGCTGCGTACACCAACATGTACACCACAACAGAGCGCAATGCCGAAGCTGATACTTCAGACATACCTGCAACTGCCAGCGGCATAAGCACGAATCCACCTTGGCTAATGGATGAATATGCCATCATGCGGACAATGTTTGTTTGACGCAACGCGATGACATTTCCAACCGTCATGGTAAGTGCCGAAAGCACCCACATGAATGGTTGCCACACACCAGAAGCCTGAGGAAATGCAACTAACAGCAGTACCAGCAAGGCTACGAAGCCAGCTGCTTTAGACGCGACCGAAAGGAATGCAGTAATCGGGCTTGGTGCGCCTTCATAGGTGTCTGGCGCCCAACTGTGAAATGGCACCGCAGAAACTTTGAATGCGAAACCAACGATGACGAACACGATGCCAAGCGCGTGCAAGGCACTAAGCCCACCCGTTGCAGTGATGCTCTTACCCAGGTCGACAAGCAAGGTGCTATTTGCAGCACCAAACAACAGCGACATTCCGTACAACATGACTGCGCTGGCAAACACTCCCAGCAGGAAGTACTTCATACCGGCTTCGTTGCTCTTGATGTCCCGCTTACGCCATGCAGCAAGCATGTACGCAGGGATGGAGAGGAATTCGAGTGCAACAAAGATCGAAACAAAGTCGCGCGACGAGGTAATCATGACCATGCCAAGAATGCTGGAGAGCAAGAGGAACCAATACTCACCTTGCCAGTATTCGTCTTCTTGAACATGTTTTGTCGACAACAGCACCACGACATAGCCAGCAATGAGGAACATCGCTTTCATCACGATGCTGAATTCATCAATGACGTATCGACCGTCAAACAAGGAGCGAACTGAAGTTTCATCTAAACCAAGCGTGAGCACTGGCAGCATTGCGCCAAGCAAAGTGAATCCCGCAAGCGACGAAAGAATCCACTTGCGTGATTCGTCTAGGAATAAGTCTGCGAGCAAAACGATGCACAAGCCTGCAGCCAGAATGATTTCTGGCGCGAGCGCGTGGTAGTCAATCTGCGGGCTTACCCACTCGGTTGCAGCGGCGAATACGGAATGAATCACGTGATCAGCCCTTAAACCCTGTCAGCACAACTTGAACCGCTGGGTCGAGCACCTTGAACAAGAGGTTTGGTACAACACCGAATACCACAATGGCAATCAACAACGGAGTCCATGCAAACCACTCGAACTTGTTCACATCGTGGAACGCATGATCGTCGTGACCGTGTCCATCACCCGCAAATTCTGCCTTTGGCTCTCCGAAGGCAACACGTTGGTACAACCACAACAAGTACGCGGCAGCCAATACGGTGCCGAGTGCGGCAATCACCATGTACACGCGGAACACGGTTTCATTCAGGCCAGCAGCAGGACTGTAGGCCGACAAGATCGCTGGGAATTCTCCCCAGAAACCAGCAAGCCCTGGCAAACCAAGTGAAGCCATGCTTACGAGGCCAAGGATCCAGCCCATTCGCGGCATCTGCTTAAGCAAGCCACCAAGGCGGGCAATTTCCAGTGTGTGGTAGCGCTCTTTCACGCTTCCCGCCACGAAGAACAACATGCCCGTGATCAGTCCGTGTGCAACCATTCCAAACATTGCTGCGGACACACCGAAGGTTGTAAGGGTTGAAATACCGAGCATCACAAAACCCATGTGAGCAACTGATGAGAACGCAATCAGTCGCTTCATGTCGGTCTGAGCAAGGCAGCCCAGCGAACCATAAATGATTCCAATTACCGCAAGACCGCCGATGTATGGAGCCCATGCAATTGCTGCATCAGGAAGAACTGGGATTGCAATACGAACGAATCCATACGTACCCAACTTCAGCAAGATTGCAGCCAAGATGACCGAGCCTTGTGTAGGTGCTTGAGTGTGAGCATCAGGCAACCATGTGTGGAACGGGAACATCGGAACTTTGACTGCAAAGCCAATGAACATTCCAGCAAAGATCCACACCTGAACGTTCTTTGCTAATGCTCCACCATTTTCCACCAAGTACGGAATTGCAAAGCTTTCTGCTCCGGTCTTGAAGAACAACGCAAGGAACGCAACCAGCATGAGTGCTGACCCGAACATGGTGTACAAGAAAAACTTCAGTGATGCATATTGACGATTTTCGCCGCCCCATACGCCGATCATGAAGTACATCGGCAGCAACACCAGTTCGAAGAACACGAAGAACAAGATGAGGTCTTGCGCAATAAACGTTCCTGCCATACCCGTTTGCAGCACCAACATCAGCGAGAAGAACGCCTTTGGGTTGCCTGGTGAAGGAATGTGATCAAGGCTGTAAATGACGACGAGCAAAGTGATGACCATCGACAAGAAGTACAGCGGCAGGCTGATGCCATCTAGCCCGATGTAGTAACTGCTCTTGATGAGTGGAATCCAAGTCTTTTCATCAACGAATTGCATTGTTCCTGCATTGCCGAAGTCAAAGCGGAACAGTGTCAACACGCCAACTGCCACTGTTGCAATCGATGTGTACAGCGCAACTTTCTTGATCAGCTGTTCATTTGCCTTTGGTACAACCAACAGCAACAGCACACCGAGTAATGGCAAAAAAGTGCCAACACTCAGTATCCAGTTGTGGTCACGGAGCATTTCCATGTTGTTGTCTCCCTTGATTCTTTCTTGTTACGAATTGATAATGACGAGTACGAGAGCCGCAACAGCAGCAGCGCTAAACAGCAACGCGCCATATTGGCTCACTTTTCCTGATTGGACTGGCGCAAGTACGCCACCGGCGCCCTTGGTCGCTTTGCCTGAATTGTTAACCGTTCCATCCACCACACGTTGGTCAATATTGCGATACACCCAGCCTGAGAACACACGACTTACTGCAGCAACTGCATGCAATATGCCGTCCAGCACGTTCTGGTTAAACCAATAAGCAGCGGAAGCAATTGGGCCTGCAATGGCTTTAACAATCACTTTTTCGTACAGCGCATCGAGGTAGTACTTGTTGATCAACAGTTTGTAGCCGGCACGAAGAACTCCATTGCGCTCGGTCAGTCCAACCAGGCGCTTATCTTTGCGCGTGTACAGCAAGGTGGAAACAATCCAACTCAAGGCAATGCCCAAGAACACGATGCCAAGAGAAAGCATTGCCTTCGGCCATTTGAACTTTGCGTGATCTAACTTCGGGGCGTAACACACTCCCTTTTCAGGAGTCTTGCTTCCGCACGGCGATTTACTTGCACCCTCTTCAGCTGCAGGTAACGCAAGCACGTTTGAATAACCAGGACCACCCGGGGCGGTTTCCATAACCTCTTCAGCACGAGGCTCAACCCATGTTTTGATGCGTTCCCACTTTTCACCAAATGGTGTTGCATTTAAGAAACCCGAACTGAGCGCCAAAACAGCAAGTAGCACTAAAGGCAACGTAATGCGCCAGCCACTTTCGTGCGGGCCGTGGTCGGCATGATCCGATGCATGAGCATCATGCGAATCGTGGCTGTCATGTGAATCGTGAGCATCATGCGCTGTTGCATGCTCGTCATGATGTTCGCCTGCTGATGCACCACGCGGTTCACCAAAGAAGGTGAGATACGTTGCGCGTGTCATGTACGCAGCGGTCATGAATGCACCAATAAGTCCAATAATCATGAACATCTGGTATCCGTTATTGCCAACGTTGTCGATGATTTCATCTTTTGAAAAGAATCCAGAGAATGGAAACACTCCGCACAGAGCAAGCGTTGAAATAATCCACGTGGTGAACGTGATTGGCATTACCTTCCGCAATCCGCCCATATCTTTCTTCATGTCAAATGAGTGATGTGATGCACTGTGGCTAATTGAGCCAGCACCAAGGAACAAGCAAGCCTTAAAGAAAGCGTGAGTGAAGATATGGAACACCGCTGGCAACCATGCGCCAGCACCAAGACCCAACATCATGTAGCCCAACTGACTCACAGTTGAATAAGCGAGCACTTTTTTAATGTCGTTTTGCACGAACGCAAGCGCCGCAGCAATCACAATGGTGATTGCACCAATGATCATGATGAAGTTGCCACCCGGGCCCATGATGTCGAAACCGGTAAAGAACACTGGGTACAAACGTGAAACCAAGTACACGCCAGCAACAACCATGGTTGATGAGTGCAAGAGCGAACTGACCGGAGTTGGACCAGCCATTGCATCTGGCAACCAGGTGTGCAATGGGAATTGACCGCTCTTGCCAATTGCTGCAATAAACAATGCAACTGCCGCAACCAAGATCACTGTGCTATTTGGTTCGCCTGAAAGCGCCCACGCGCTTATTCCCCGGATTGAGAAACCGGAAACTCCAAGGTTTTCAGTAGTCCACTCGTTGGATGCGAAGTACAACATGGCCACGCCAATGAGTAGACCCATGTCGCCGGTGCGCACTGTGAAAAACGCTTTCAACGCAGCCCGGCTGTTTGCGCCGTCTTCCCACCAGTGACCAATGAGCATGAAGCTGCACAGACCCATGATTTCCCAACCGAGCAAGAACAAAATGGTGTCTTCAGCAATCACCATGGCGAGCATGCCTGCCGAGAACAACGTAAGTGCGGCGAAGAAATGTGTGTAGCGACGATCGCCCTTCAAATACTCGGTTGAGTACAACTGCACCAGTGTCGAGATAAACGCGACAACCACAAGAATGATGACTGCAAGTCCATCGATGGATTGCCCGATGGTGAAATTCACTCCACCGATCTGCCACCAGTTCCAAGTACGCACGACAGGTGCGATGAATTGTCCTTCGGCACCACTGCCAACACGATCAATCCATTGCATTGCCGTTCCACCGGCCAAAACCAGGCTGGCGATCATGCTGAGCAGACCGATTTCGCTGCCCTTCATTGGCAACTTCTTGCCAAACAAAATGATGATGGCAAATCCAATGGCAGGAACGATTGGAATGAGCCAAGCGTGTTCTAGGAACCAACCAGACGACAAGGTCTGCAGGGCTTCTGCTGCTGCGATCATGATTAGCCCTTCATCTCCGAGAGGTCATCGAGTGAAATGGTTTTGCGATTGCGGAAAATGAGCAACACCAGCGCAAGGCCCACTCCAACTTCGGCCGCAGCGATTGCAATGATGTACAACGCAAATGTATGACCATCTGCATTTCCGTTACGCAGTGCGAATGCAATGAAATTCAAGTTGACCGCGTTCAAGATGAGCTCGATTGACATCAATACGAGCACAGCATTCTTGCGAGCAATTACGCCATACACGCCGATACAGAACAGCAGTGCAGCAAGGAAAAGGAATTGATTCACCAACATGAAATCAATCCTTCCTAGCCAAAACAATTGCGCCAATCACGGCGGCGAGCAGTACAAACGAAAGTGCCCAGAACGGAAGCAAGTACGTTCCGAAGATTTGATCTGAAATCTGTTGAGTTGTGACTATTGATCCATCAGATGGCAACTTCTCTGTGCCAAAGGATTGGCTTAGCGCAAGCGCCATGGTTGCAAACAGCACCACAGCAACTGGAATGCCCAACTTGGCATACGAATTGTTTAGACCACTATCGCGACCAATTCGTGAACGAGTGAGCATGGTTCCAAAGAGGAACAGCACCATAACTGCGCCGATGTATACGAGCACTTGGGTAACTGCCAAAAACTCGGCTGCGAGCAAGATGTATTGCGCAGCAGCACCTGCAAGCACCACTACCAACCACAGCGCTGCGTGAACCACGTTGCTCGTTGTTACAACACGAAGAGCGCCAACAATCATGATTGCGGCGATGATGGCGAAACCGATGTTTTGAGCGACCATATCTGCCTTATTTCTTCTTCTTATCGGCGCCGACTTCAAGCTCTGGCGCAGCAGGAACGGTTTCCATCCACTCACCTAGCTTCGACTTGTCGTGCAACAGGTCGGCAATGCTTGGCTCGGAGTATTCGTATTCAGGGCTCCAGAACAAGGCGTCGAATGGACATACTTCAACGCAAATTCCGCAATACATGCACAATGCGTAGTCAATATCGAAACGATCGAGTTTGTTTACAGCACGAGGCTTTCCACCTTCACGACGTGGTGGAGCAAGTTCTTTGTGTGCCTCAATGTAGATGCACCAGTCCGGGCACGAACGTGAGCACAACATGCACGAAGTGCAATTGTCTTCGTGCAAGGCAATAACGCCTCGTGCACGAATTGGTGGCGCCTCTTTTTCGCGTGGGTACTGCACCGTGTTCGAACCATTTTTGAACGTGCGCATCATGGTGTTGAACGTGACCGCAAGGCCCTTAATCATTCCGGGAATTTGAGCCATTAGAAAGCCACCTTTAACACTGCGGTCACCATGATGTTTGCAAGCGAAATTGGAATGAGAACCTTCCAAGCAAACCGCTGCAATTGATCTTCACGGAAACGTGGGTACGAGAACCTGATCCACATAATGAGGAATACCAGCACCATCATCTTGGTGAACACGATGAGCGGACCAGCCACGTTCATCCAGTTAGCGACACTGTCCATGGTTGTCCAACCAAACCACGAGAACGGAACGCCCCAACCACCGAGGAACAACGTGCTGGCGATCATGGCGAACACACCAGCAGTGGCGAATTCACCAATAAAGAAAATGAGGAATCGGAAACCCGAATATTCAGTCATGTAACCCGACACCAATTCTGATTCGGCAATTGGCATGTCGAATGGAGCCTGGGTGAGTTCTGCCTGCACAGCAATCATGAACACCACAAACCCAACAAACTGTGTGAGTACATATGGATTACCAACAATGTCACTGCCAAAAATTGAGCCAGCATTTTGTGCAACAACGATCTTTTGCAGGTTCATGGTTTCCGCCTGGATGACCACGCCAATTACTGCGAGCACCATTGGAAGTTCATACGCAATGAGCTGACCCGCAGCGCGCAAACCACCAAGCAATGAATACTTGTTTGCTGAAGCCCACCCAGCCATCAAAATGCCGAGAACAGAAATTGATGACACGGCAAGCGCATAAAACACGCCGGTTTCGAAATCCGTGAACCATGCGTCCGGGCCAAACGGAACAACAGCGACGAGCAAGAACGTGCTCATCAGAACAACGATTGGAGCCATGCGGAAAATGCGCTTGTCCGCATTGTCTGGCTGAATGTCTTCCTTCTGCAACCACTTACCTACTTCGGCAAACAACTGCATCGAGCCATAGGGGCCCGCTTCCATTGGTCCAAGTCGGCTTTGCATGAACGACATCATCTTGAACAAGAACACATACACAATCGTTCCTGCAGGGAGCAGTACGGCAACTAATCCGCCCAGTACGCGGAGCAACGACTGACCCCAGTACGGAATTTCGACAGCAAACAACGAAAACATCAGCGGTCAATGTCTCCGAGGATGAAGTACAGCGACGCGAGAATGGTGATGATGTCTGGAACATACACACCACGCAACAACCACGGCGTAATTGAAATGTTGCTGAAGCTTGCTGAGCGAATCTTGACGCGGAACGGACCAGAGTCACCGCGAGAAACTACGTAGTAGCCCATTTCACCAAGTGGGTTCTCAGTTGACACCCATGCTTCGCCTTCAGGCACTTTGATGATCTTGGGAACCTTGGCCATAACTGGGCCAGCTGGAATTCCGTCGAGCAACTGATCGACAATTTTGGTTGCTTCGCGTGTTTCCTGCAAGCGAACCCAGCAACGAGCAAAACTGTCGCCATCTGGATGCGTCCATACTTTGAAATCAACTTTGTTCCATGCCATTGGGCTGTCTTGATCACGACGCAAGTCCCAATCAACACCGCTCGCGCGAAGGTTGGCACCAGAGAGTCCGTACTGCATCGCAACGTCGCGTGGAATCACTCCAATGCCACGAGTACGTGACTGGAAGATTTCGTTGCCAAACAACAGCGCTTCAATTTCGTCACAGAAGTTGCGCAACTTTTTCATCACAACTTTTGTTTCGTCAATCCAACCCGCTGGCAAATCATCTTTCAATCCGCCGATGCGGTCGAAGTTTGGATGGAAGCGTCCACCTGTTGCCGACTCGATGAGGTTCAAGACATACTCGCGGTCACGGAATGCCATGAACACCGGAGTGATTGCACCCAACTGCACACCAAGGTCGCCCAAGAACAGCGACACGTTCGCAATGCGTGAAAGCTCAAACAAGATGGTGCGAATCCACTGTGCACGAGGTGGTGCTTCAACACCCATCAACTTTTCTGCCGCCAAGATGAACGGCACTTCGTTGGCGAAACTACCCAACCAGTCAATGCGGTTGATCAACGACGTGACCTGCGGGAAACTGCGAACCTCGGTGAGTTTTTCGTAACCACGGTGCATGTATCCACACGATGGTTCGGCCCACAACACTTGTTCACCGTCAAGACGAGCAATGATGCGAAGCGTTCCGTGAGTTGCAGGGTGCTGAGGCCCAATGTTGAGCGTCATTCCCTCGGTTTCAAGTTCAACATTGAGGCGCGCATCGGCAGCTTGCGAAGCGATGTAGCTGAGTTGCGCGCGGTCGCCCAACTTTGCACTTACTGGATCATTCAGAATGGTCATGACGCCTCTTCCGATTCTGCGTCGCCACCTGGCAACGGTTCCACATCAACAATTCCTGGCCACGGCTTCACCATGCGTGCAAGCAATGGGAAGTCTTTGCGCATTGGAAAACCTTCAAAGTCTGTTGGCAAGTACATGTTTCGCAAGTCTGGGTGACCAACAAAACCTATGCCGAACATTTCGTGTGCTTCACGCTCGTGCCAGTTTGCACCAGCAAACACATTGGCAATTGAATCAACCGTGTACACCTCGTTTGGAACGTCGGTTTTCACATTGATTCCAACATGCGTGCGTGAATTCACTAAACGAACCAACATTTGCATGCGCGTATCTCCACCCGTATAACCAGGACGAATGGTGGTGTCACGCTCGGGTGCTGGCTCTGTTGGGTCATCTTCGCCACGACCAAATGGCGATGGCATCCAATCAATCGCAGACAAGAAGCAGAAGTAGTCGAAACCCATCGACTGCAACTTCTTCATGCTGTCGTTCCACGACAAGGTAGAAACGCGAATCCAAATATCGTCGCCAGGCTTAACTAACGAATCAACAACAGCAACGCCAAGTGCTGCTTGCACATCGGCAAGCACTTGATCGCGCACGGTGTCAACGACCGGAGTGGTTTCAGCGGGAGACGACAACTGGGTCACCACGCCTTTCCGCTTCGGAAGATGCGTCAATTGAAACGGTTCCTTCACCGCGCCAACGCGCGCCCATGTCTTCGTTCTTAATTCGTTGTTGCAACAACACAATTCCTTCAAGCAATGCTTCAGGGCGTGGTGGGCAACCAGGCACGTACACATCAACTGGAATGATTTGGTCAACACCCTTTGTTACTGAGTAACTGTCCCAATATGGACCACCGCAGTTTGCGCAACTTCCCATGGAAATGACGTACTTCGGTTCTGGCATTTGTTCATACAAA
>JBJOOQ010000039.1:0-11879 GCA_046051205.1 Actinomycetota bacterium | reverse complement strand
TCAATTGGCTGGACCAACCTAGAAAATTTCCATCCAGATGCCGCACTAGGAACCCTTGTTGCATTTGCAATTTGGGCTGCGTTTGCGGGGAAGTGGCGTTGGTACTGGGTGGCCGTTGTGCTGGCGCTTTCTGTGAAAGAAGACGTTGCCTTTGTCTTGGCACCGCTTGGATTGTGGGTTGCAGTAAAGGCCGACAAGAAGCGTGGTCTAATCACCAGCCTGGCTTCGCTTGCAACTATGGCGCTGATGTTCCTTGTGGTGATGCGCAGTTTCACGGGTGTGGCGTTTAGAAATTCCTGGCGAATTCCATTTGGTGGATTTAGTGGGTTGTTGAAAACCACGTTCACCCAGCCGACCAAACTGATCGCATATTTGTGGAGCGAAGATCGTCCCGTATACGTATGGCAGATGCTTGCACCTGTTGGATTCATCTTCCTCTACGAGCCAAGTCTTGCGCTTGTCGGCTTTGTCATGCTGGCATCAAACGTTGTCAGTACGTTTTGGTATCAGCATCAAATTCATTATCACTATTCCATCATCATTGTTCCGTGTATCGTGATGGGAACGGTGTGGGCGCTTGGCAAGTTCTCTCGTCCAGCTCGTAGGTGGGCGAGTGCGTGCATTGTCGCGTCGTCGCTCGTGTGCGGTTATCTCTGGTCGCCAATGCCGCTTGCACGGACTACAACTACATCCTGGACATCGCAAATGCCGCCAGTAGTTGCCGCTCGTGAATCCATCAGTCGTGTGCCAGAAGATGCGGTGGTCGCTGCGTATCACTCGCTCACTGCGCACATGGCACGGAGAGTCACCGTTTATTCATTCCCGAATCCGTTTACAAGGAACTTGTATGGACCAGACGTCTTCGCTGGCGGCGACCGACTTCCCGGAGCAGATGCGGTTGAATACGTGATCTTGCCAGTAAGGCTGGACGACGAAGCCCAAAAAGTCTGGGATGTCGAGAAAGACCGATTCCGTGTCGTCGACGAAAATGCTTGGTGGGTGGTGTACCAGCGCAACTGATTTCACTTCGTGCAGTACTGCGTTTCTCAATACTGCTATGGTGAGGTCGTCGTTAATTGAACCCCGTGAGGTTCAAACGAGAGGAATGAATGAATCAGGTACCAAATCGCGCGTCAGGTAAGGCCGTCATGTCTGGCCCCGACGTCAGTAGGGCAATCAGTCGAATTGCCCACGAAATAGTTGAGCGCAACCAAGGTGCTCACAATGTTGTGCTCGTTGGCTTGCAACGCGGTGGAACGTGGATTGCAGATGTTCTTGCAGAGCGAATCGCACAGATTGAACCCAATCTCGTAGTTCCTAACGGATCACTCGATGTTTCGATGCATCGCGATGACATTGGGTTGCGTCCCATTGTTCCCGGTGCAATTAGCAATATTTCGTTTGATATCAATGGCGCCGTTGTCGTGCTGGTCGACGATGTGTTGTACACCGGTCGTACCGTGCGTGCGGCGCTTGAGGGGTTGAACAATTTCGGTCGACCACAAGCTGTGCAACTTGCAGTGATTGTGGATCGGGGGCATCGTGAGCTGCCGATCCGTCCAGACTTTGTAGGCAAAAACATTCCAACTCAAGCAACCGATGAAGTTGAGGTTTCTGCAGATGGAGTGATGATTACGGCGGTGGGGTCGTGAAGCACTGTCGGTCAATTGAAGAACTCGGCAAAGAGGGTCTGCTCAGGTTGCTTGACAGCACCGATCAAATGGCTGAGATCAATCGTCGACCCATACCTAAAGTTCCGGCTTTGCGTGGGAAGACTGTGGTCAGTTTATTTTTTGAAGATTCAACGCGTACTCGCTTGAGTTTTGAGACGGCTGCCAAGCGATTGTCGGCTGAAACGATGACGTTCAGCGTCTCTACGAGCAGTGTGAACAAAGGCGAAAGCCTGCGTGACACCGTCGAGACTATTACCGACATGGGCGTGCATGCCTTTGTTGTTCGCCACAAGTCGGCAGGTGTTCCATGGCAAATTGCGCAGTGGACAAATGCCTCAATCATCAATGCGGGCGATGGCGCTCATCAGCATCCAACGCAAGCACTTGTGGATTGCTACACAGTTCGTGAGGCCATTGGTCGTCAATCCTTGGATGGGTTAAACGTCACCATTGTTGGCGACATCAAGCACAGCAGAGTTGCGCGCAGCAATATTGCTGCATTCACCATGCTTGGTGCTCGGGTCACACTTGTTGCGCCGCCAACACTGATGCCTGCCCATACCGGGCAGTGGCCGGTTCGTGTTTCGCACTCGTTGGACGAAGTGATTGCATCGACCGATGTGTTGTACATGTTGCGCCTGCAAAGTGAGCGCATGGACCAAGGGCTTATTCCTAACCTAGGTGAATATGGAAACCGTTTCGGGCTAACGGACGTGCGCGCGCAGAAGTTGCAATCATCGGCGGTTGTGATGCATCCCGGGCCGATGAACCGTGGTGTTGAAATGCATGTAGACCCTGCTGACTTGCCTAACTCACTGATCCATAAGCAGGTCGCCAATGGTGTGTCTGTACGGATGGCAGTGCTGTTTGATGTTCTTGCGCGCGGCGCTGAAGTGAATTCGTTGAAGGAAGAGGTTGTGGCATGAGCGTGATCATTTCGGGAGCAACTGTGTTGACAGAGAGTGGCGAGAAGCGACTTGACGTACGAATTGATGACGGGTTGATCTCTGAGATGTCTGCATCCATCACGCCGTCTAATGGTGATGTCGTTTTGAATGCGCAGGGATGCCACGTGTTGCCTGGGTTCGTCGATCTGCATACGCACCTGCGCGAACCCGGTAAAGAAGATTCTGAAACCATCGAAACAGGGAGTCGCGCTGGTGCGAAGGGTGGGTACACCGCACTTGTTGCAATGCCGAATACCACTCCCGCACAAGACTCCATTCCCATCATTGAATTCGTTCGCGCGCAGGGACGCAGAGCTGGATTAGTTGAAGTGGTCCCCAGTGGTTGCATCACTGTTGGTCGAGCGGGTGTTGCACTTGCACCATTGGCCGATTTAGCTCGCAACGGGGTGAAGATTTTCACTGATGATGGCTCGGGGGTGCAAGACCCAGCAATCATGCGTCGCGCAATGGAGTACTCGCGCGAATTGGGAATCACGCTTGCCCAACATTGCGAGGTGTCAGCTCTTACCGCTGGGGCAGTGATGAACGAATGTTCATGCTCGAGTGAATTGGGTGTTCCGGGTTGGCCGGCGCTTGCAGAAGAGCTCATGGTGCATCGCGATATCGAACTAGCAAAACTCACTGGTGCGCGGATTCACTTTTTGCATCTGTCAACTGCGGGGAGCGTGCGCTTGGTGCGCGAAGCCAAGAAGGCTGGATTACCAATTACGGCGGAAGTCACGCCTCATCATCTCTCGCTGACTGAAGAATTGCTGAGATCATTCGACTCCACGTTTAAGGTGAATCCACCGTTACGTTCGGTTGCAGATATCGAAGCCCTAAAGGAGGGTCTGCTGGACGGAACGATCGACGCCGTTGCAACCGATCATGCTCCGCATGTGAAGCGTGACAAGGAGTTGCCGCTAGATCAAGCGCCACCTGGAATGCTCGGGCTAGAAACCGCACTCGGCGTTGTGCTCTCCACTGTGCCAATGTCGGCTGCACAGCTGGCAGCCGTCATGTCTACCAATCCGGCACGAATTGCAGGCTTGTCGGATCGTCACGGAATGCTTGCCGCGGTCGGCAGACCTGCCAACCTGTGTGTCGTGGATCTTGACGCCCAATGGAGTGTTGACCCGCAGCAACTAGCCAGCAAGAGTACGAATACTCCCTTTGTAGGACGCACACTTCGTGGCAAAGTAAGACACACGGTTTTTGAAGGAGTTGTAGTGGTGAACGAAGGTGTGGCGCAGCGATGAGCATTCGTGAGGGTCAATTGGTGCTGCGTGACGGTTCGGTGTTCGAAGGAGAACTCATCGGTGCGGTGAGTGCAGGTGGAGTCTCAAGTGGTGAAGTGGTGTTTCACACTGGTCTCACCGGTTATCAGGAAGTCATTTCGGATCCTTCATATGCGGGTCAGATCATTACGTTCACTACGCCCCACATTGGCAACTACGGTACGACAACACTTGATAATGAGGCGACGAAGGTGCATGCTCGCGGAGTCATTGTTCGCGAAGAAGCCCGTCGCGAAAGCAATTGGCGGAGCGATCTGTCGTTGGATTCGTATTTGAAGCACATGGGTGTGAGTGGAATCGCCGGCATTGATACACGTCGCCTTACGCGCATTTTGCGCGACACGGGCGCAATGCCTGGTGCATTCGGGTCAGCAGATCACGCCACACTGTTGGCAGCTGCAGGAAGCGAAGCGGGCACCGCGGGAGTGCAGTTGGTCGAACAGGTGACCACGAAGTCTGCATATGTTGTTGGTTCTGGTCATTACAAAGTGGTTGCGTATGACTTTGGAATTAAGTCAACAATTCTTCGCTGCCTGAGCGACATCGCCACCGTAACTGTGGTGCCTGCCTCAACGAGCGCAGATGAAGTGCGCGCACTGTCACCCCATGGCGTGTTCCTCTCTAATGGACCAGGAGACCCTGAAGCAGTGGTTGGCGCACCTGAACACATTCGTTCGCTTGTTGATGGAGGAATGCCAGTGTTTGGAATTTGTCTCGGACATCAGTTGTTGACCCTGGCGCTCGGTGGATCTACTTTCAAACTTCCATTCGGTCATCATGGCGCAAATCATCCAGTTCGCAATCTGCGCACGGGCAGTGTCGAGATCACCAGCCAAAACCACAACTTCTGCGTAGATGCAAGTTCATTAAGTGGAATTGCAGACATTACGCATACCAACCTGAATGACCTCACCAACGAAGGCATGTCAGTGCGTGGTGCACGAGCATTCAGTGTGCAGTATCACCCAGAAGCAGGACCTGGACCGCACGATTCGCGGTATCTCTTCGCTGAGTTTCGTCAACTGATGGAGGCGAAATAATGCCACGGCGTACTGACCTGAAATCCATTTTGATCATTGGTTCTGGGCCAATCGTCATTGGTCAAGCGTGCGAATTCGATTATTCGGGTACGCAAGCATGTCGCGTATTGAAGGAAGAGGGTTACCGAGTCATTTTGGCGAACTCCAATCCTGCAACCATCATGACCGACCCCGACTTTGCAGATCGCACCTACATCGAGCCACTGACACCAGAAGTTCTAGAGGCAATCATCGAGCGCGAAAAGCCTGATGCGGTATTGCCAACACTCGGTGGTCAAACTGCTTTGAACCTCGCGATGGCATTGTTCGAAAAAGGCGTTGTCGGAGTGCCAGGCAAACCAGAACTTATTGGTGCAAACGCTGAAGCAATTGCAACAGCTGAAGATCGCGAGAAGTTCAAGATTGCCATGCTCGAAATTGGACTCAAGGTGCCGCAAAGTGGAGTAGCTCGCAGCTTGGACGAAGCAGAAGTGGTGCGACAAGAAATCGGTCTGCCACTCATCGTTCGCCCCGCATACATTCTTGGCGGAAGAGGAATGGGAATTGCGCACACGCCCGAAGAGTTCCGGCTTGTAGTGGCAAATGGAATTTCTGCAAGCCCAATTGGTGAAGTGCTCATCGAGAAGTCGATTGCTGGTTGGAAAGAATACGAACTCGAAGTGATGCGCGATCGCGCAGACAACTGCGTCATCATTTGTTCAATTGAAAACGTCGACCCAATGGGCGTGCACACGGGCGACTCCATCACGGTTGCACCCGCTATGACGCTGTCCGATGTGGAGTATCAAGAAATGCGCAACGCTGCCTTAGCGTGCATCCGACGCGTTGGCGTTGAAACCGGCGGGTCAAACGTGCAGTTCGCAGTGAACCCTGAAAACGGCGATCAATTCGTTATCGAAATGAACCCACGAGTGTCGAGGTCTTCGGCTTTGGCTTCGAAAGCAACAGGATTTCCTATTGCAAAGATTGCTGCAAAACTTGCTGTTGGTTACACGCTGGACGAAATATCAAACGACATCACCAAGAAGACGCCCGCAAGTTTTGAACCAACAATTGACTACGTGGTCACCAAGATCCCACGTTGGGCATTTGAAAAATTCCCGGGAACTAGCGGCATCCTTGGAACGCAGATGCAGAGTGTTGGCGAAGCGATGGCTATCGGCCGAACATTTACTGAAAGCCTGCAAAAGGCGTTGCGTTCGCTCGAAAACGGGCGCATGGGTCTGAACTGCGATCCTGCCGAATTGAATTATCGCTCAATGAGCGACGAAGAGGTGCTTGCAGCAACTGGTGTTCCAACACCAGAACGACTGTTTCTTGTGGGCGAAGCCATCTTCCGTGGAATCAGCCTCGAGCGCATTTACGACACCTGCAAGATCGATCGCTGGTTCCTTGACCAGATGCTGATGATCGTGGAGGAGCGCCGTTCGCTCAGCAGCACCACGATGTCTGCATTGACGGTTCGTCAGTGGCGCCGAGCAAAGCGTCTTGGATTCTCCGATGCACAACTTGCATTTATTTGGTCGGTTGATGAAAACGATGTTCGCTTGGCTCGCATTGCATCTGGGGTGATACCGACGTATAAAGCTGTCGACACGTGCAGTGCCGAGTTCGCCGCACAAACTCCGTATCACTATTCGACATACGAAGACGAGAACGAGGTTCGTCCTTCGACGAAGCAGCGCGTCATCATTTTGGGAAGTGGTCCGAACCGCATTGGTCAAGGAATTGAGTTTGACTACTGCTGTGTGCACGCAAGTTTTGCTCTGCGCGATGCTGGTTTCGAGACGGTCATGATCAATTGCAACCCTGAGACCGTGTCAACTGACTACGACACTTCTGATCGCTTGTACTTCGAACCGCTTACCCGTGAAGACGTGATGAACGTCATCCAGGCAGAAATCAAAGCTTCAACAACTCCACCACGTGTAATTGTGAGTCTTGGTGGTCAGACGCCGTTGAAACTTGCTAACTACATTCCTGCCGAATTAATTGCTGGCACGTCGCCCGCATCCATCGATCTTGCGGAAGATCGCAAGAAGTGGAGCGCATTGTGCGAAGAATTAAAAATTTCGCAACCACCTGGCGGTACTGCACTCACCTTTGACGAAGCAAAAGCAATCGCATCCCGTATTGGTTACCCGGTCTTGGTACGTCCGAGCTACGTACTCGGTGGACGAGCCATGCAAATCGTCCATGATGAAGCACACTTGCAACGCGCTATGAACGAACTGGCCGCTGCCGGAACTCTCGGCAGAGAAGGTGGTTTGTCAGCCGAACGTCCAGTGCTGATCGATCGCTTTCTCGATGACGCAACCGAAATTGATGTTGATGCAATCCGCGACGCCAGCGGAGAAGTGCTGATTGGTGGCGTTATGGAGCACGTTGAAGAAGCCGGTGTGCACTCAGGTGACTCCGCTTGTGCCATTCCACCTCCAACGCTTGAACCGTGGGTGATTGAAGCCGTTGAGTCGTATACGCGAGTGATCGCCAATGCGCTTGATGTAAAGGGTCTGCTCAACGTGCAGTTCGCAGTTGCTGGTTCAACGGTGTATGTCATTGAGGCAAACCCGCGTGCTAGTCGAACAGTGCCTTTCGTTGCTAAGGCAACAGGTGTGTCGTTGGCAAAAGTCGCCAGTCGCGTCATGTTGGGCGCAACACTTGCCGAACTACGCACCGAAGGATTACTGAAGCCTCCGACCAACTTCGGCCACGTGTCGGTAAAGGAAGCAGTGCTTCCGTTCAATCGATTCCCAGGTGTAGACACTGCACTCGGACCAGAAATGCGTTCAACGGGCGAAGTGATGGGCATTGACAGCACCTTTGGTCGCGCTTTCATTAAGGCGGAATCAGCAGCTGGCACCACATTGCCAACATCGGGAATGGTGTTCCTCTCACTCAACGACAAGGACAAACCGAGTGGGCTCGTAGTTGCAAAGCGTCTACGCGAACTTGGTCTGGGCATTGCGGCAACCTCTGGAACTGCCGACTATCTCGCGCGTTTTGGATACCCAGTCGATCGAGTGGTTGGCAAGGTTTCCGAGCAGTCGCAAGAAAGCATCGCCGATGATGCAGTGAACCTCATCGAACGTGGAGAAATTGAATTCGTTATCAATACTCCGCGTGGTCGCGGCGCTCACTCTGATGGCGAAGCAATTCGCAAGGCTGCAAACATTTGGCGAGTTTCATCAGTCACCACCATCAACGCAGCGCTTGCCGCAGTACAGGGCTTGGCCGAGCAAAAGTTAGAGCCTCTGACCGTCAAATCTCTGCAGGAGTATCACGGTAGGTGAGTAAGTCTTCGGGGGTTTCGAACAGCGTGACTCGCGTTGGGTCCGTTGAATTGAAATCTCCTGTGATGAATGCATCGGGAACGGCAGGTCACGGCACAGAGTTGCATCGCTATGTCGACTTACATTCTCTCGGTGCCTTCGTTGTGAAGTCGCTTGCACCGTTTGAATGGGCGGGTAACGCGTCGCCGCGATTGTCACCAACTTCTGGCGGCATGTTGAATGCAGTCGGATTGCAAGGCCCAGGAATCGAGTACTGGATCACTCATGACTTACCGAAACTGCTCGACGTTGGCGCAAGCATTGTGGTCAGCATTTGGGGTTTTGGTGTTGACGATTACGCGCAGGCCGCACAGATGCTTCGGCCAGTTGCACAACATCTCTCGGCACTCGAAATCAATTTGTCGTGCCCGAATACCAAGTCTGCAACTGACAGTTCTGCACGGCACGCGATCTTTGCTCACGAGCCGCAACTCGTGGAAGAAATAGTGAAGGCGTCGCACATTGACGGAGTTCCAGCGTGGGCAAAACTCAGCCCAAACACGCACCTCGTGATTGAAGGTGCTCGTGCTGCCCAACGTGGCGGAGCACAGGCAGTTACTTTGATCAATACGGCACTTGGCATGTCGATGAACCCAACAACAGGGTTGCCATCACTTGGCAATGGTGGTGGCGGACTATCGGGTCGTTCGGTTCATCCCATTGCGGTTCGCGCTGTGTATGAAGTGGCTGCCAATGTCCCTGGTCTGCCAATCGTTGGCGCAGGTGGGGTGACTAGTGGTTGGGAAGCGATTGAGCTCATGCTTGCAGGGGCAAGTGCTGTGCAAGTGGGTACTGCATCGTTTGCCGAACCTCGTGCGATGTCGCGTATTCAGCGCGAAATGAATGCGTGGGCAAAGCGCCATGATGTCAATGATTGGTCGGAAATCGTAGGACTTGCACACCGAGGCGGGATAAGCGCACTCTGAGACGCTAAAATCTTTCTATGTCGCCCGCATTATTGACCGAATTGCGACAAGAGATTGCCAGTTTGTGTCAGCAGATTGCGTTAGGGCACAGATCGTTTGTTGATCTCATTTCGCTCAGCGAATCGAGTCGCACCGCCGCCGAGTCGTATGTGTATGTGGTGAAGGCGTTGGAAGCAGAGCCGAGCATTGGCAAGGTACGTGCGCGACGCATCATGACTGACATCGGTATCGCAGAGCGTTGCAATATCGGTTCGCTCACCCCGAATCAAGTCGAACAGTTAAAGGCAGCGTTACATTCGTGAGTAAATCGCTCATCGTCGTGGTTTCCGGTCCGGGTGGAGTGGGCAAGAGCACCATTGTCGAAGAGCTCGTGAAGCGTGATGCGCGTTTGTGGCTCAGCCGTTCGTGGACAACTCGCGAACAACGACCAGGCGAAGCACCGGATGCATACAAGTTCGTCACTCGTGAACAATTTCAACAACGCATTGATGCAAACGGATTTTTGGAGTGGACCGAATTCATCGGCAATTTGTATGGGACTCCAAACCCAGAGGCGCCAACGGGACGCGACATTGTTCTGGAAATTGAAGTCGACGGTGCGCAGCAGGTAAAGCAGCAGCACCCAGAAGCACTATTGCTGTTCGTTCTTCCGCCTTCACGCGAGGAACAAAAGGCCAGACTGCACGGTCGTGGGGACGCCGATAACAAGGTGGAACAGCGCTTGAAGAAGGCTGAAGAGGAAGAGCCAGTGGGTAAGGCATTGGCGGATTTCGTGCTGATCAACGATGATCTCGCCCAAACCGTGGATGACATGCTTGGCCTCATCGCCAAGGAGCGGGTAAATCGCGCCTAGAAGGGTAGAATTATCGCCCTAGCGAAAGGACCCCCTGTGGTTGCTGAAGACACCATGATGAACCCGCCACTCGAGAGCTTGATGCACCGTACGCATTCCAAGTTCAGCCTGGTCACCTTGGCTGCACGTCGTGCACGCGAGATCAATTCATATTTCAATCAGCTCGGCGAAGGTCTTGGAACCATGGTTCCACCACAGGTCAGCTCCACCTCGCGCAAGCCACTTTCCATCAGCTTTGAAGAAATTGCTGCAGACAAGATCGTTGGCGTTGAAATGGCTGACTACGAAGCCATTGAAGCCGAACTTGATGCTGAAATGCTCGACGAAGCAGCCGACGATGTCGTTGCTGCACTCGATGAGCCAACTGCGCAAGCTGAGTCAATCACTGTTGAAGAATCAGCAGCTGACGAAGCTCCAGCAGCTGACGAAGCGCCGGCCACAGAAGAAAACGCGTAGTTCATTTCTCGCACGAGCGAGAGAACGCAGTTCTAAACATGTCGCTTCGCGGAAAGCACATCGTGTTATGTGTTTCAGGTGGCATTGCTGCGTATAAGGCTGTTGAACTGTGTCGTCTCTTGGTCGATGCTGGTGCGCATGTTGCGCCGGTAATGACAGCAGATGCGGAGCACTTCATTGGCAAAACCACATTGTCTGCACTTGCCTCCGAGCCAGTGCACACCACGTTGTGGGATGACGCCAATCCAATTCCTCATACGCGACTCGCTCAGCGTGCAGATCTCATTGTTGTCGCACCAGCAACTGCGCGAGTAATCGGTTCGTACGCCGCAGGTATTTCAAGCGACTTCTTGACCGCAACGTTGATTGCAACACGTGCACCTGTTTTGGTGTGTCCAGCAATGCACACCGAAATGTGGGAGCACGCATCAGTGCAAGAAAACATTGCCACCTTGCGACGACGTGGTGTCAACATTCTCGAGCCTGAAACGGGTCGACTTGCTGGTGGTGACGTTGGCGCAGGAAGACTCGCCGAGCCTCAGCGCATTTTCAGCGAAGTAGAGCAGTTGCTTACTCCCGGAGATTTGTATGGTGCGCACGTTGTCGTTACTGCGGGTGGAACACGCGAGCCAATCGATGCAGTACGAGTGATTGCTAATCGATCTACTGGCAAACAGGGTTACGCAATTGCGAGTGAAGCAGTTGCACGTGGTGCCAAAGTCACGCTCATATCCACTGCTGACTTGCCAACTCCATTTGGTGTCAATCTCGTACAAGTTGAAACTGCTCAGCAGATGATGGATGCCGTCAACGCAGAAGCGAAGTCGGCGGATGTCGTGGTGATGGCAGCAGCGGTTGCCGATGTAAGGCCGGTTCGTGCCGCAGTACACAAGTTGAAGAAAGACCCACTAACGGGTCAAATTGATGATCTTGGTGCGATTGAGCTTGAAGCCACCCCCGACATTTTGGCGGGTCTGGGTAAGCAGAAACCTGCTGGTCAGGTGCTTGTTGGCTTCGCCGCAGAGACCGAAAACCTTGTTGCCAATGCGCAGTCCAAGCTTGAGCGCAAAGGCGCCGACCTCATTGTGGCCAATGATGTTTCTAAAGACGGAGTGGGCTTTGCTCATGCAACGAATGCGGTGACCTTGGTCGCTCGAGGCGCCGAACCTGTTGAGGTGGCGTTGGCCGATAAGCGATCAATCGCTCGTTCGGTCTTGAATGCTGTAGTTGCCATTCGGTCTACGCAGACCAACTAGTCTCTACACGTCATACCGACGCGTCGCGAGAGCGGCACAACAGATGGAGCAGTTGTGAGAAAATTCACCTTTACTTCGGAGAGCGTTACCGAAGGTCA
>JBJOOQ010000038.1:0-12141 GCA_046051205.1 Actinomycetota bacterium | reverse complement strand
CCTGGTCACTTCATGCGCTGTCACATACCACTTGATCAATTACGCGTCACGCAACAGAAGTAATTTCACCTCGCCACCAGTTGTTCGCTAGCAACAGTTAGCACTGATATACCAAGGAAAACTAGGGCTCGTGGCTTGACGCGGCTCTTAACCCACCCGTAGGCTTTGCCTCATTCAATGGTCACCATCCCGGTGACTGAATAGGGGGAAATTCATGACATTGAACGTCAAGCGTTCACGTCGAGTACGCCAAATCGCAATTGGTTTGGGTCTCGCACTTGCTGTTTCCACTGTCGGCGTATCCGGCAGTAGCGCAGCAAAAGTACAAGCAGGCACGAAATCTGGCGGAGACATCACCGTTGGTGTGTTCAACCAGTTGCTCACCACCTGCTACTCACCTAATGCTTCAAACTCGGCATTGGGAATTATGAAGACCGTCTACGAGGGCTTCTTTGAAAAGAAGTCGAACGGTGAAATCGTTCCTTACCTCGCAGAGGCTGTTACTCCGAGTGCAGACTTCAAGACTTGGACAATCAAGTTGCGTTCAGGAGTTAAGTTCCACGACGGTACAGACTTGAACGCAGCAGCAGCTGTTGCCAACGTTCAAGCAACAGCGGGTGCCTACTACTTGGGTCTCGTCACAACTGGTCGCGGAAACCCAGCCCATACTCTTGGATCGGGAATCCCATTCTCGGCAAACTTCAAGGCGGCTGCAGCTCTGGACTCAATGACGTTCAAAATTGATTTGTGGAACGGTCAAGTTGACTGGCCAGCAACGATGTACGCATCGGGTCGCAACTTTGTGCGTTCACTCTCCGACCTTGCCAATGCAACACAGTGTGCAACAAAGGGTGTTGGAACTGGACCATTCAAGTTCGTCTCAGTTAGCCCAACTGAAACCAAAGTAGAGAAGAACACCTCCTACTGGCGTAAGGACAGCGCTGGCGAGCAGTTGCCTTACTTGAACTCAATTACGTTCAAGTACGTCAACCAGGCAACACAGCGTGTGAACGGTTTGAAGTCGGGAACACTCGATGCAGCACAGTTCACCTCTGCAGGTGAAATCAAGCAAATTCTGAATGTGAAAGAAAACAAGAATTTGCAACTCATCGAAAGCCGCTACGACTACTACGCAATGTCAATGTTCAACCATGCAATCGAGCCGTTCAACAAGCTCAGTGCACGTTTGGCAGTTGCCTATGCATACGATTCGGCTGCCTACTTCAAGGCACGTAACTGCTTCAAGGGCAAGTGCCTAGGCGAAATTCCATCGTCAGTAGTTGGAAAGACCAACGTTGGTTACAACAAGGCAGGTTTCATTACCTTCGACCTTGCAAAGGCCAAGGTGAATGTAGCGCAGTACAAGGCAGAGACCGGAAAAGATCTCACCTTCACCTTGCCAGCAGATCCAAGCGCTGAGTCACAGGCAGGCGCGAAGACATTTGCACAGATCATGAAGAAGGCCGGCATCACTGTCAATATTTCGACAGAAGATACAGCAACCATTACGGCAAATGCTTTCCCATCGCCATCGACTGGAAAGACCAACCCATACCAGATGTACCCAACCACCTTGTTTGAAGGAACCGGAACAGAATTCACACTTCCATTCGTTCAATCAAATGCGTTTAGCGCACCTGGCAACCTCTTCCTTCCTGGTCTAACCCGGGCAAGTGCAGCACTCGGTGGTTTGTTCAAGAACTTCGGTGCAATTATCAACCCAGCACGTCTCAACGACCCAGCGCTTGACGCACTGGTGTGGAAGGCACAGTTTGACACCACGTCAACCCGTATCGCCAACGTGAAGGCAGTAACGAAGTACATGCAAGAACAAGCCGTTGTTCTTCCTGCACCAACACTTGGATACTCAACTGGTTTGAGCAAGAAGCTCAAGGGTTATGACCGGTTTACCCTTGCTTCAGGTGGAGCAGGTGTTCCAATGACAAATGCTGGTATCAACTGGGTAGGCGTATACCTAGAAAAGTAGATAATCAGTAAGTCGTAATTTAAGAAACCGGGTGTTGGCGAAAGCCAGCACCCGGTTTTTTTATTGATACCCCAATTATGAAAACTGCATCGCGGTGATTAGTATTTTGTTGTGGGGAAAAACTTGGGGTTAGTCAATAATGTGTTGAAACGCGTTGTGCCGTTGCTTCTGGTGATTTTTGGCTCGACACTTATTGTTTCGTTGTTGCTCCAGCTGTTGCCTGTTGGGCTGAAAGACCTATACGTTGCTCCAGGCGATGAAGCCAGCGTAAATGAACAGTTGAAGTCACTCGGACTTGATGGCAATGCATTCACCTTTTACTTCCACTGGCTCAATGATTTTGTCCGCGGAAACTTTGGATACATCATTTTTCCCGGTGGTGGTCGAGAACCAGTCTCCAACCGACTTGCAACGGCCTTGCCGATCTCGCTACGGCTCGTTGTTTATGTGCAAATCGTTGCGCTACTGGTATCCGTTCCACTTGGAATATTTACTGCATACCGCGCAGGTCGCCGCTCTGACCGCGTAATCAGTTACAGCCTCTTCGCCGCTGCATCAATACCCAACTTCGTCTTTGGACTGTTGCTTGCAATCTTTGTTGGAGTGCAGTTGGGTTGGTTGCCTCCACTTGGTTACGTTTCGCCATCTGAAAACATTGTGGAACATATCAAGACCATGATCCTTCCCGTCTTGTCACTAGCAATACCAACCATTGCCACGTACTCTCGCCTGCTCCGCAGCGATGTAATCGCTACACTCCGCGAGGACTATGTGACGATGGCAGCCTCAAAGGGTCTGAGCAATCGACGCATTTTGTTCACTCACGTGCTTCGTCCGAGTTCCACCACCCTGTTCACAAGCGCTGCCCTCAATATGGGCGCCCTCATCGGTGGCACATTGGTCATTGAGCAAATCTTTTCAATTCCAGGCCTGGGTTCCGAGATCGGTATCGCAATTTTCTCTCGCCAGTTCTTCGCATTGCAGTCCTACATTGCATTAATTGCAGTCGGTTACGTGCTGTTCAATGGCATTATCGATGTGGTCCTTGGCTTTGTAGATCCTCGAACGAGAGAACGACGCAATGCGTAAGTTGTGGTCAACGTTCAATCTGGCAACCAAAATAAGTGTGTTTTGGGTGGCCTTGGTCTTCTTTTTTGTCTTGACGGGCAGCTTCCTCCCACTACCCAACCCCACCGAATATGACCCTGATGCCCAGGGCGTAGGCCTATTTAGCTCTGGCCACATCTTGGGCACTGACATCAATGGTTACGACCTACTTTCCAACGTGATCAACGGTGCTCGCATTTCTATTTTGATTGCCTTGGTGTCGGTTGGCATTGGCGGACTCATTGGCTCGGCAATTGGCATTGGCTCGGCTTACGTTCGCGGAAAAGTCGACCTTGCAGTCAACTTGTTCTTCAACATCTTGCTCTCAATTCCCAACCTCGTATTGGGACTTGCACTCGTCGCGATTCTTGCAACAAGTGTGGACCCGTCGATTCCAATTGATCCAAATCGTCGCGTCTTCATCATTATCTTCTCGCTCACTGTGGTGATCATTCCAATCCTTGGACGTATTGCACGTGGAGCAACACTGTCATGGGTAAACCGTGAGTTCATCGTTGCTGCGAGGTCGATGGGCATGAAGGATCGTCACATCATCTTTAAGCACATCGTGCCAAACGTTTTGCCAGCAATTTACGCAGTAATCTTCTTGGCAATCGGCGTAGTCATCGTTGCCGAGGGCGCCCTTTCACTACTGGGTGTTGGGATCATCGACGGAGTGAGTTGGGGTGCCATGATCGGACGAGTTGCGGGTGACTTCACCTACGCTCCTCAGTCCATGTACGTGCCCGTCATCGTGCTTGCACTCACTGTTATTGCTTTCAACCAAATTGGCGATCACCTTCGCTCCCAACTCGATTCCCGTGAGGGCAAGATATGAGTTCGATTCTCAAGCTTGAAAACCTGAAGGTTCGCTTTTCTACTCATCGCGGTCAGCTTGAAGCCGTACGAGGCGTAGACCTCGAAGTTGAGGCAGGAACCAGTATCGGAATTGTTGGCGAATCTGGTTCAGGTAAGACCGTCATGTCACGTGCTGCCATGGGCCTTCTTTCCGGAAGCAACGTCACACGCGAGGGTCGCATCACTTTCGATGGAAAAGTGCTTTCAGACATGTCTCGCGAAGAAGTTCGTAATGAGTTTGGAACTGGCATGGCCATGATTTTCCAAGACCCAATGACGGCACTCAACCCTGTTCGCAGAATTGGATCGCAACTTCAAGAAAGTCTGCGTGTTCGACTTGGCATGAGCCGCAAAGAAGCAAAGGCCCGAAGCATCGAATTGCTCACTCTTGTTCGCATTCCTGAGCCAAAGCAAATGTTGCGCAAGTTCCCTAGCCAACTTTCAGGCGGCATGCGTCAACGCATCATGATTGCAATTGCTATTTCGTGCAATCCGAAATTGCTTTTTGCAGACGAGCCGACCACTGCCCTTGACGTAACTGTGCAGGCCCAGATTCTTGAGTTGCTCACCGATTTGCGTAAGAAGCTGAACATGACGATGGTGCTCGTTACCCATGACCTCGGTGTAGTTGCTGGCAACACCGACTATGTGGCCGTGATGTACGCAGGTGAAATTGTTGAGCAGGCGCCAACAGCTGAACTGTTTGCGAACATGAAGATGCCGTACACCGAGGCGTTGTTCAAATCCATTCCAAACATTCAGATGAAAGCCGGTTCGCGACTTCCTGTTATCGAAGGACGCCTCCCTGACCCAACCGACAGACCACCTGGATGCGGATTTGCTGCACGTTGCAACTACGCGCAGGACAAGTGCTTCACCGACCATCCAGAACTTGAAAAGGCTAAAGATGGTCACCTCTACCGTTGTTGGTTCCCACTTGGCGACTCAATTCCGAGGAAAGCGAGCTGACCATGACCAACCATGCACACCTGCGCAAAGACTCTGACGTACTTCTTCGTGTTGAAGATCTTGTTGTTGAATTCAAGGTGCCTGGCAACAAAGTAGTCAACGCAGTTTCCAGTGTCAGTTTCGATGTTAAAGAGGGCGAAACGTTGGCAGTCGTTGGTGAATCGGGCTGCGGTAAGACAACGCTTGGTAAGGCTCTCCTGCAAATTCAGAAACCAAAATCTGGAACCGTTCGCTTTGAAGGAAATGAATTAACTTCCCTTTCAAAGAGCGACCTGCGGTCTGCTCGCACTTCAATCCAAATGATCTTCCAAGATCCAATCTCTTCGCTCGACCCGCGAATGACTGTTCGCCAAATTGTTGAAGAACCGCTATGGATTTGGTCAAAAGGCGACGAGAACGAGCGCATTGAAAAAGTCAAGACCCTTCTGAACAACGTTGGACTCGATCCAGAGTTGGTGCTTGATCGCAAGTCGTACGAATTCTCTGGTGGACAATGCCAGCGCATCAGCATTGCGCGCAGTTTGGCTCTTGAACCAAAGATGTTGATTTGTGACGAGCCGGTGAGCGCTCTCGACGTCAGTATCCAAGCGCAAATTCTGAACCTATTGAATGACATGAAAGATCGTTATGGTTTGACGCTGATCTTCATTAGCCACGACCTTTCAGTGGTCAAAGCAATCAGCACCCGAATCATGGTGATGTACCTGGGCAAGGTGTGCGAAATTGGCACTACCGAATCGATCTACTCGAAGCCAGCGCACCATTACACCGCAGCGCTTATTTCATCGGTTCCCGTTCCAGACCCGACCCACAAAGCTGAACGAACACCAATCACGGGTGAACCACCATCGCCGGTAGACCCACCTTCAGGTTGTCGCTTCCGCACGCGCTGCCCTGCTGCAACTGAGTTGTGTGCAACTGAAGAGCCAATGCTCCGTGAAGTGTCAGACGGACAGTTTGTTGCCTGCCACTACCCGCGCGCGTAACCGCAGAATACTGCGCCACCCCTTCAGTACCATCGCCTGATGGACTTCATTCTCCCCCTCATCGTCGGACTTGCCATTGGCGCAGGCATTCTTTTTCTTGCTACTCGTCGCAGCACCGCACCAGCGCTGCCTACGTTCGAGCCAGTGCCGCAGGTCGATATCGCGGGCCAGGTGAACCACGTAGTGCAATCTGCTCTGTCCGATGCACTTGCCGCCCTCACCGAACAGTCACGACGCGACCGCGAAGAGTCCATCAAGCTTGCAGCCGACCGTGTTGCCGAAGCATCAGGTGAACGATTCGGCAAGAGCGCTCAGCAAATTGATACTTCGCTTCGCAACGTGCAGGAAGACATCGGTCGTCGCATCGCCGAAATGGATGCCGAAATTGCCACGCTTCGTGAACAGAACACTAAGAAGTTCGGCAATGTAGAAGAAGCAGTTGCGGCACTTGCCAAAACTGCTGGCGACTTGAACAGCGTGCTGTCTAGTTCACAGGCTCGCGGCCAATGGGGCGAACGCATGGCAGAAGACATGTTGCGTGCCGCTGGCTTCATTGAAGGAATCAACTACGAAAAGCAAGACACCATTACCGGTGGCGGCCGCCCGGACTACACGTTCCTCATGCCTCCCGACCGCGTGTTGTACATGGACGTGAAGTTTCCACTCGACTCATATGCAAAATACGTTGGCGCAACCGAACCAACCTCTCGTGAACAATTGAAACGCGAGTTCATGACCGCTGTTCGTGCACGAGTCACCGAGCTGCAAAAGCGTGACTACGTTGTTTCCACCACCCAGCACTCACTTGACTACGTTTTGCTGTTTGTACCAAACGAAAGCATCACTGGTTTCGTTCACGAAGCCGACCCAGATCTGATCGACTGGGCACTTGAGCGCAAAGTGGTGTTGTGTTCCCCACTTACTCTGTACGCATTCTTAGTTGTTGTGCGCCAAGCAACCGAAAGCTTCCACACCGAAGAAACTGCTGCCCAAATCATGCAGATGATGGGCAAATTCAAAAAGCAATGGGAGGCTTACACCAAGTCGCTCGACAAGGTGAAGAAAAACTTCGACAACTTGCAAGAAGAGTTAGACGACCTCACAGTTGGTAAACGCTTCAAAGGTCTTGGCCGCGAAATCAAAAAGATTGACGAACTTCGCCAGCGCCAGAACATCGCCGAACTTCCAGCAGAGGACGACGCTGTAATTGACGTTGAAGACTACGAATAATTGCTAGAAGTGCAGCACTGAAGCAACTGGGTAGTCGCCTAGTTTGTCTCGGCCACCGAGTGCATCCAGTTCAATGAGGAACACCAACCCGGCAACCGTTGCCCCAAGGCCTTCGACCAAGCGAATCGTTGCAGATGCTGTACCGCCTGTCGCCAACACATCATCCACAATGAGCACAGTGTCACCGTGGCCAACCGCGTCTTCATGGATTTCTAGGCGGTCGGTGCCGTATTCCAACTCGTAATCCTGACTGACGACAGTCCACGGCAGTTTGCCTGGCTTGCGCACAGGCACAAAGCCAGCACCAAGTTCCTCGGCAACCGGTGCCGCCAAAATGAAACCGCGTGCCTCTACCCCAACCACCTTGGTGACTGTTCGGCTTGGCGCTGCATCAATTAGTGCGGCAATGGTCTGACGAAACCCTTCGGCATTGCCAAGTAACGGCGTGATGTCGCGAAACATGATTCCCGGCGACGGAACGTCGGGAATAGTGCGAATGAGTCTGATCAGATTGTCGTTAGACACGTGCGGATTGCTTTGAGAACTGCATGACACCGTCGTCGATCGGCGAATGCTTAAACATTTTCTTGTCACGGCGATAGTTCTGTGGGTTGATCCACGGCTCATGGTCACCCTGGCGTGGCATGCGGTGCATCATGCGCTGCATGTAACCAGAAGAGAACCCGTCAATCCACGGACGCTCTTTCATGTTGCGGTCCTGTTCGCGCAATCGAGGCGTGCACTGCACAACGCCCTTCTTGCGCATGTGGTTCAACAATCTGCATACATATTCTGCAGTCAGGTCGGAACGCAAAGTCCATGATGCGTTGATGTAACCAAACGTGGAAGCCAAGTTTGGAATATCGGAATAAGCGAAGCCCTTATATGTCCACGTTTTGGCGAAATCCACCTGGTTGCCATCAACAAAGAAATCCATTTCGCCAAGCGTTACCAATTCGAGTCCCGTAGCTGTAACGATGATGTCAGCATCGAGGTGCTCACCAGATGCGAGTTGAATCCCCGTTTCCGTGAATGACGCGATGTGATCGGTGACCACCGAAGCTTTGCCCTCGCGCATCGACTTAAAGAAGTCTCCGTTTGGCACCAAACACAGGCGTTGATCCCATGGGTTATACGCGGGCGTGAAGTGCTTGCCAATGTCGTAATCGGCACCAAGCTCCATCTTTATTCCGCCAAGCAACAGTTGCTTCACTTTGTTGGGGTCGGTGCGTGTCTTGTTGTACACCAACTGTTGACGCCACGTGTTTTTGAATCGAGTCAGGTTGTAAGCCATCTTTGGTGGCAACACTTTGCGTAAGCGGTTAGCCAACACGTCATGATCTGGTCGCGACACCATGTATGTCGGCGAACGTTGCAACATGGTGACATGCGCAGCCTTGTCTGCCATTGAAGGAACAATGGTGACCGCAGTTGCACCAGAACCAATGACTACTACTCGCTTACCGGCGTAATCAAGATCAGTTGGCCACTCTTGCGGGTGCACGATGGTCCCCTTAAACCGATCACGCCCTGTGAATTCTGGAGTGTGGCCATTTTTGTAGCTGTAATAGCCTGAGCACATAAACAAGAACGAACACGTATACGTGTTGGTTGTGCCTGTTGCTTTGTTCGTCGACGTCACTGTCCACTGCGCATCGTCAGTTGACCACTGCGCTTTTGTTACCAACTGTCCATAGCGAATGTGTTTGTCGATTCCGAATTGCGAAACCGTTTGCTTCAAGTACTTCAAAATTGATGGGCCGTCGGCAATGGACTTTGCTTCTGTCCATGGCTTGAAACTGAACCCAAGCGTGTGCATGTCGCTGTCGGAACGAACGCCCGGATATTTGAACAAATCCCACGTGCCGCCAAGGCTCTCGCGACCTTCCAAAATGACATAGCTGCGATCTGGGCTCATGGTCTGCAAGTGGTAACCAGCACCAATTCCAGAAAGTCCCGCACCTACCACCACCACATCGACGTGTTCGGAAGTCATGGGTAGAACCCTAATCCTTAAGCCAGTATGCCTACGAGCGCAGAGTTAGGCGTTGTGTACCCAAATGGTGTCGGCTGCTGAACGAATGTTCTCGCGCGAAGCACACACCACAACCAGTTCGTTTGATTGCACCAAGCCCTCGTCAACTGCTGTGTTAAACGCATCGTCAACAGCAACAGCCAAGTCGATATTGCGCTGACAGACGATGGGAGTTACTCCCCAATACAAACGAAGTCGGCGTGCAACTTCCGGCGATGGTGTTGCGGCAATGATGCGGGCTGCAGGTCGGCAAGATGACAGGATTTCACTTGAGTAACCCGAATAGGTCAGAGCAATAATGCTGGCCGCACCCGTTCGTTTTGCAAGCGCAGCAGCTGCGGCGCCTACTGCAGATTCGGTTGGATGAGCATCGGCGTACGACTTTGCCCCATCATGAGTTTCATTGGCGTCACAAATTCGAGCCATTGCAGTAACCGCATTAATCGGATCGTGCCCTGTAGCTGTTTCTGCAGACAACATGACCGCACTGAATCCTTCGTGTACTGCCCCAGCCACGTCAGCAACTTCTGCACGCGTTGGTCGGTGATTCGTGCGCATTGATTCCATCATTTCCGTGGCACAAATAGAAACTTTGCCTTCAATCATCGCCAAATCGGCAATGCGCTGCTGCATGTTTGGCACTTCTTCAAACGATAACTCTGCACCTAAGTCACCGCGCGCTGCCATCACTCCATCGGATGCTCGCGTAATTGCCTCAAGATTCATGAGCGCCTGACGACGTTCAATCTTGGCGATAATGCGCGGTTCGTCACCAACAATGCTGCGCACCTCTTCGATGATTGCCGAGTCGCGAACAAACGAAAGCGCGATCCACTCTGCGCCACCTTGCTTGGCAGCAGCAATGTCGCCATAATCTTTTTCGTTCAGCGCCGACACTTTCACATCGGTGTCGGGGAAATTCACGCCACGATGTGGCGCGCATTCGCCACCCACCAACACGCGTGCGGTTATGTCGCCACCGCGAATTGCGGTGATCCACAGTTCAATCTGTCCGTCTGCAACCAACACTCGCTCACCAGACTGAATGCCAATTTCATGAAGGTCGAAGCCAAACATGTCGGGTGTGAGTTCAATTTCTGTGCCCTCAACAAATGTGTAATGCGAGTCACCTGTGCGCAACTTTGGACCTTGCACGTCAACAAGAATTCCAACATCTGGCGTTGCAGCACGAATATGTTGAATCAGTTCCAACACCTCATGCGACTCGAGGTACGAACAGTTAATGCGGAAGGTGTCTACGCCAGCCTCAACAAGACCTTGCAACATGTGCTCGGCGCGCGATGCCGGACCAACAGTGGCGATGATTTTTGTACTACGCATGCACATCCACCATAGGAGCAGAGAGCCGATAAACGAACCTCAATCTGGTTAGCCAACGGCCTGAAACGGCTGTATCATAAGGTTTCCGCAATTTGCGGGTGTAGCTCAATGGCTAGAGTTCCAGCCTTCCAAGCTGGCTATGCGGGTTCGATTCCCGTCACCCGCTCCATTACGGTTACCTCATGCCACAGGTAACCACTCTCAACACCCCTTCAGGCTCACTACAGGGCAATTTGCGCCCAGATGGTGGATGCGAATTTCTCGGAATCCGCTTTGCGCATGCTGATCGCCTCATGCCTCCTCGCGATATCACTGCATGGGATGGTGAGTTAGACGCAACAAAATTTGGTCCCATCTGCCCGCAGGTTCCAGGAATGCTCGAAGCGATGTTGGGCTTTGATGGCTCCAACATGTCGGAAGACTGCTTGAACTTGAATATTTTCACACCTACTACGCCAACAGGTGCAGGCAAAGTTCCCGTGCTTGTGTGGGTTCATGGTGGTGCATACACCAATGGCTCGGGTTCAATTCCGTGGTATCACGGAAGCGCACTCGCATCACGCGGCGCTGTTGTAGTCACCATTAACTACCGACTTGGCGCATTTGGATTCCTTGGTGAAGGCAACTACGGAACACTCGACATGATCTCCGCTCTTCGGTGGGTGAACAGAAACATCGCTGCATTTGGTGGCGATGCAACCAACGTGACCATCTTTGGTGAATCAGCTGGTGGTTCAGCAGTCGTCTCGCTCATGAGCAGTCCAGAGGCCAAAGGGTTGTTTCACAAAGTGTGGGCAATGAGCCCAAGCATCGGACAGCTCAGAACACTTCCCCGCGCACAAGAACTGCAAACTCAGTTTCTTAAAATTGCGGACGTTTCATCCATTGATGAAGTGCGAGCATTGACACTTGATGACATGTTGGCAGCACAAGCAAAACAAATGGCCATTCCCACAACAAACTTTGATTTCTATACGCCCACCGCGGGTGGATCTGCATTGCCGTTTGACATCTTGAGCGCAGCAGCGCAATCTCCACTTCCTCTTGTACTTGGATCTAACCACGACGAAGACCGCCTCTGGTCGGCATTCGACCCAGTGCAAGCCGAATTTGGCCAACACGATTGGGAACGCGTCAGTGGCGAAGTGTTTGGAGATCGCGCAGCAGATGCTCGTGCGGTGTACGAAAAACTTCGACCAACCGAAACACCGAAGCAACTCATTTCTTCAGTACGCACCGATACCGCGTTCCGTCAACGTGCGCAACGACTTGCCGAGCAACATGCGAACCACAGCAACCCCACATGGATGTATTGGTTCACCTGGGCTACTCCTGCATTTGGTGGCGTGCTCGGCAGCTGCCATGCACTCGATATTCCATTTGCATTCGACAACCTGAGTGCACCTGGCACCGACATGCTGACGGGCGATGGCGCTGAGCGCGCAGGTATTGCCACTCGCTTCGCCAATGAGATCGCCCAGTTCGCGAAAGCATCTGAGCCGACCTGGCCTCTCTTCGATACCAAGTCCCGCCAAACCCTTGAGATCAACGCCGAAATGAACGTCCTCACAGACCCTGAAGGCGAAATCCGCTCACTCTTTGTGAACTAGTTCGAGAATTGCTCAATT
>JBJOOQ010000037.1:0-12183 GCA_046051205.1 Actinomycetota bacterium | reverse complement strand
TGGCAAGAACACCTGGCAAATCGGTCATCAGGTTGCAGTAGGCGAGCGCGACAGCAACGTGCGTTTGTTTACCGTTGCACTTGGCGGCGATTACGCACGTATGCGCGCCGAAGTTCGTCTTGTTGGCCAAGGTGCAAGCGCGCAACAAACCGCGTTGTACTTTGCAGACGGAACGCAAATGCACGACTTCCGCACCTTGCAGTCACACGAGGCTCCACGTACGCACAGCGACCTGTTGTTTAAGGGCGCAGTGAAAGACACGTCGAAGAGCGTGTACACGGGCCTCATCAAGATCACCGAAAACGGCACGAAAACTGAAGCTTTTCAGACCAACCGCACACTGACGCTTTCGCGTGGTGCCTGGGCCGAAAGCGTGCCAAACCTCGAGATCGAAACCAACGATGTGAAGTGCAGTCACGCCAGCACCGTTGGTCCAATTGATGACGATCAGCGTTTCTATTTGGAAAGTCGTGGAGTGCCGCCAGAAATTGCTGAACGCCTCGTGGTGTTCGGATTCTTCGATGAAGTCATTGATCGCCTTCCACAGTCCGAATTCCTTGCAGGCATTCGTGACAAAGTGATTGCAAAGTTGGGAGTAACCAAATGAGCGCAGTAGCCGTTTGCAAACTTTCCGAAATTGAATCGGGAAAAGTTCGCAAGTTCACCGTTGATGGTCGCGCAATTGCTGTAGTTCGAATTGATGATGCCGTGTACGCAATTGGCGATCGCTGCAGTCACGCCGATGTTTCGCTTTCCGATGGCGATGTGCTGTGCGATTCAAAAGAACTCGAATGCATCAAGCACGGAAGCGCTTTTAGCTTGGTGACAGGTGCGCCAAACACGCTTCCAGCAACGCAGCCAGTGCCGGTGTATGAAGCCAGCGTGGTGAATGGCGAAGTCATGATTTCGGTAGGAGACGCAAAATGAGCACACTCGAAATTCGTGACCTGCAAGTTGCGGTTGGCGGAACACAAATTCTCAATGGCATCACCCTCACCATAAACAGTGGTGAAGTGCATGCGGTCATGGGCCCAAACGGCGCCGGCAAGTCAACCTTGTCTGCAGCAATTATGGGCAAGCCTGGTTATGAAATCACAGGCGGGTCGGTAACGCTTGATGGTCAAGACGTGCTTGCAATGCCAACGTGGCAGCGTGCAGTAGCTGGTTTGCACCTCGTCATGCAGTACCCAACCGAAGTGCCTGGCGTAAAACTGAGCGAAGTACTCAGCGAAGCGCTTGTCGCACGTCACGCAACGCTTCCAAACTTGAACAAGACCATTAACGAAGAAGCCGCACGCATCAGTTTCGATAGCGAACTGGTGAATCGTGCAGTCAATGTGGACTTCTCGGGTGGCGAGAAGAAGCGCAACGAAACGTTGCAGCTTGCCGTGTTGAAGCCAAAGATTGCCATCTTGGACGAGTTGGACTCGGGCCTCGACATTGACGCATTGCGCGACTGTGCGAAGCGCGTGGAAGACGCCACCAACGAAACCGGAATGGGCGCTTTGGTCATTACGCACTACAGCCGTTTGTTCGAGGAACTAAAGCCCGACTTCGTGCACATTCTGGCCAAGGGTCGCATTGTGAAGAGTGGTGGGCCAGAGTTGGCTGACGAACTTGAGCGCGACGGTTACGCTGCTTACGCAGAAGCAGCAAAATAGCTGTCTATGACCGCGGGTTGGGTTGAGCAAAACAATTCGCTCTACCGCAAGTTTGAGTTTCCGACATTTCGCGAAGCCTTCGCGTTTATGACAGAAGTTGCTCAATTATCGGAAGAACAAGATCATCACCCCGATTGGTCAAACTCGTGGAAAGTCGTTGAAATCAACCTTTGCAGTCACGACAAAGGTCGCACGGTGACGGCGAGGGATCACCGACTTGCAGAATCGATTAATGCACTTCTGAAATAGAATGCAGTATGAGCGATATTCACCCAAACGTTGTTCGAGTAACTGCCGCAGCAAAAGAGCGCGGGCTCGAAATCAGTACACGTCGATTTCCTGAAGGAACTAAAACCGCAGCCGATGCTGCCGCTGCAATTGGCGTAACCGTTGGCCAAATCGTGAAGAGCTTGGTCTTTGGTGTTGACAACGAAATCGTGATGGCGTTGGTGAGTGGTTCAAATCAACTTGACGAAAAGAAACTTGCGCTCGCGGCGGGTGGTTCAAAGTGTGCACGTGTAGATGCCGACGCAGTGCGTGATGCAACTGGTTATCCAATCGGTGGCGTGCCTCCCTTTGGTCACACAACTCAACTTCGTGTGTTCGTTGATCCGGACTTGTTGCAGTACGACGAGGTGTGGGCTGCGGCGGGAACGTGGAATGACAATTTCGGTGCTGCACCAGCGGACATCGTGCGTGTCGCCGGCGGTGTGGTCACCGACCTAAAGCGCGCTTGATTACTCTCGGGCGGCTGCAGTCTCGACAATGCTGAGAGCAGTAGAGATAGTTAGATCAATCGCAGCTTGACGCCTTTTGCCGCGAGGTTGGCGGATGATGACGTCGTGCACTGCGGCGTCAATCGTCGCTACAACCATTCGAGCAATCAACATTTGTTGATCTTCGATGATGTTCATTTTTGCGAGAAGAACTGATGCAATCTGAACTAACTGTGTCTTTGCTTGCTCTAGTTCGAGGTTGATTTCGTGAGTGCGCGGTGCGGTGTGCATGACGAGAAGGTGAAGGTCATCAAGGTCATGTTGTTCGACGAGAAATCTGACAACTGCTCGGAGAATGACATCGATTCCAGAGTCTTCGGGCAACTTGCCAATCATGACTGCCAGCGATGAGGTAGTCGTTGTGATGTGTCGCTTGGTGAGGGTTGCCAAAAGAGCGTCTTTGTTAGGGAAGTATTGATAGAGCGATCCGATTGAGAGACCGGCTTCATCGGCAATGTCGTTGGTGGTGGCCCCTGCGTAGCCCTGTTCATGAAAAATGCGAGCAGCTGCGTCGAGAATTCGTTCAACCGTTAGCCGTGACCGCTCCTGGCTTGGTGATTTGCGTGGTGAGGAAGTCATGAGCGGGATGTGTCGATCCAAGAAAATGCGAGTGGACAAAAGTGAGGATAACTCGCATTCTTGAGGCATGACAATCATTGACCTTTCCAGCTCACTCTCGGCCTCAGCCGACGCAGTGTGGAATGCGGTGAAGACTCCCGATGCATTTAGGAAGGTGACGCGTGGACTCCTCACTATGCCCGTGATCAATAAGCGTCACGATGAGTGGCATGAAGGTGAAACGGTGATTGGTTGGGTGTTTCTGTTTGGATTCATTCCGTTTTCACATCACCACTTGCACATCGCAAAGATCGATGAGGAAGCACGAACCTTGAGCAGCCGGGAACAGGGAGGACTACTCAAGCGTTGGGACCACGACATCGTCGTCACGCAAGTAGGTCCAGAGACGTGCTCATACCACGATCGGATTGACATTGATGCCGGGATGATGACGCCAATCGTTGTCGCGTACGCCCACTGGTTTTATCGAATGCGCCAGCGTCGTTGGCGCGCGTTAGCAAAGGAAATCAACAAATGAAGAAAACAACAACAGAGATTAGGGACACGATCAACAGGAATCTGACAGAAGCACGCGAAGCCCGGATGTTCAAGAACTTCGACCGTTGCTGGACACTGCTAGAAGATGCACATGTTCTCAGTCAGCCGTGGGCATGGTTGCATGTGAGGGTGCACGGATCAATGTTTGTCGCTGCAATAGTGCAACGAGATGTGCGTGAAGTACGTGGACAAGTTTTGCGTTTTCTTGTCGGAGGTCCCGCGTCGGCTGTAGGGAAGTACCCAATGGGAAACACGGGGCGTGCTCGTGTTCCCGCGACGCAGCCAATGCCGATTCGCTCAGACCTAGCAAAGATGCTTGAACAAGCAGATCAGCGAACGACCTAAACACCAATCATTGAAGAGTTGCCAAACCCAATGGCGGGGTGCCTCCCTTTGGTTACAGCACACAGTTGCGCGTATTTGTTGATCCGGACTTGTTGCAGTACGACGAGGTGTGGGCTGCAGCGGGAACGTGGAACGACAACTTCGGTGCTGCACCGGCTGACATAGTTCGTGTCGCCGGTGGCGTCGTCACTGACCTCAAGCGCGCCTAAATCATCCATTCCTAGGGGATCATTGAAGTTATCCTCGACACATGACCGATAGACCAGTGCTTCACCTCTCGTTGCCAGTGGATGATCTTCACGCAGCGCGGGATTTCTACGAACGCACACTCGGGTGTCGTATTGGACGCGAGCGAGAAGATTGGTTCGATGCCTGGTTTTTCGGCTTACAGTTAACGCTGCAGTTGAGACCGCAGGAAGTAACAGATGTCAGCCAACAAGGTGTTCGGCATTTTGGAGTCGTTCTTCCCGCATTGGCAGAGTTTGACGAACTTGTTCATCGGGTTGCTGCATCCGGGCATGCTTGGATTTCAAAACCTGAGATACATAGCGACGCCGAGTTAAACGGAAAACTCGGAGGGAAACTCGCAGACCCCAGCGGGAACATCATCGAAATCAAGTTCTATGCGGATAGCGCTGACTATTTGAGTTGAGTTGCTTAAACCAATTGTGACGTGCCTCCCTTTGGTCACAGCACACAACTGCGTGTGTTTGTGGACCCGGATTTGTTGCAATACGACGAAGTGTGGGCCGCGGCAGGAACGTGGAACGACAACTTCGGTGCTGCACCAGCGGACATCGTTCGTGTCGCTGGTGGCGTAGTCACCGACCTCAAACGCGCCTAGAAAAAGTCCGTAGTTGTGAAATAAAGTACTTATATGGCCAATAGTGACGAAACAAGCCGAGTCCTTCGTGCGTATGCCGAAGCTTGGCTTGCTTCAGATCTTGAAAAAGTGTTGGCCTCGTATCACGATGACATTGAATTGTATTACATGGGGGAGAGCCATCTCGCTGGAACGCATCGAGGTCGTGACGCTGCATTCACTGTTCTCGCACAGGCTTCAACACGTACTGCACGCAAGTTGATCGACGTGGAAGACGTTCTTGTTGGAGAATCGTTAGGCGCTTTGATTGCTATTGAAGACCTCGGTAGCCCAGCTCGGCGTGTGAAGCGTGTACTTCTCTATCGAGTGCAAGACGAGAAGCTTCGTGAATGCTGGCTCTTCGATGAAGACCAGCGCTTTATTGACTCAATGTGGTCCAAGGAAGGATGAATAAATGTTAGAGATGCGTGGTGTGTGTGAAAAGTGCTCGGTTGAATTGACCGATGCAGGGGACGCACTTATCTGCAGTTTTGAGTGCACCTTTTGTGTGAGTTGTGGAAATCACATGGATAATTGCTGTCCGAACTGCGGAGGAGAATTAGTCAAGCGTCCGCGTCGCGTTGCCAGCTAAAAATGTGCGCAATAAAGTCGGTGTGATCACCGACATGTATCGCAGTTAACGGTCGCATAGCATCAGGGTTTGTAAGGAGTGAAAGCAATGAGTATTGGCGGGTTGAGTCGAAAAATAAGCCAGTGGTTTTTCCGAAGTTTGCCCAGCGCGTTACTGCTCATCACCTTTGTAGACGACATGATCTTTGGAAGCCTGCTTGTTGGGGCACGGTTGGCTTTTGGCATTCACGGATTGCTGGTTGCTGCAATGGGGTTCATCACTTTCTCCATATTGATTGCTGCTGCAACTTCTTGGGCGCTCACAAGGGTGCCCCTGGTGTTGTCTCTTCGCAGTCGTGCGCGTATTTCTTCAATTACTTCAAAAAAGTTTGGTCGATATCTGGTTCCGCATCCTGATCGAGTTACTACAACCGCTGTTGGCGCGGCTGTTTTTGGTTCAGTTGCACCAATAATCGTTGCTTCACTTGAGGAAGGACGACCGACAGGGAAGGTTGGGAAGATGACTGCAATAAGTGGAATTTCTTACGGACTTGCTTTCGCCAGCGGATACGGGATAATCGGTGCAATTGCTGGTGCAGCAGTGTGACGAAGTGTGGGTTGTAGTGAGAACTGTTCAGTTCACTTCAACAGAATGAAACAAAACTCGTTTCCTTCGGGGTCACTCATGACTTGGAAGAAGTTCGCAGGTTCCTCATGCACGACGCCATGTCTTTTTGCGCCAATTCGAGTACTTGATTCGATTGCTACATCAATGTTTGGTACGTCCAGGTCTAAATGCACTCGATTCTTTACTTGTTTCGCTTCGGGAACCTTCTGAAATCCCATCATTCCAATGGTCGGAACGTTTTCAAGCATCAGGTAATCATCGGGTGATTCGGCCATGAGGTTCCCACCAACAAGTTGTTGCCAGAACGAGAGCAAGGAACGAGGATCGTGGCAGTCGATTGTTATTGCAAGTGGACGGGCGATCGGTGACATGTTCGTCAGATTAACCAAACGACGTTGACTTTAGAAGTCGAAGATGTCGCCGAGAACTCCGGTCATCTTCTTTTTCTTTGGGTACTTCATTGCTCTGGTGCGCTCATATTCGTCACTGTCATCGCGACGCATAGGGCGCGGGGCTAGGTTGCCAATAGAAGGCGAAGCATCGTTACTTGCTCGCTCAATGATTTTGTCCAACTCACCTCGGTCGAGCCACACACCCCTGCAATCTGGGCAGTAATCAATCTCAATTCCTTGACGATCTGCCATAACGAGGGTGGTGGAGCAGCTTGGACATTTCATGATTTGCCTCTCTTGTTCGGGGTAACAAGGGAAAACTAATTCAGATCTTGGAGAAAAGGGCATCGCCCCCAGTTTGCAATCGGGATTGAGGGTTCAAGTATTTTGATCCCATTTTTTGCTCTTTGCGAGCAAGCAAAGTAGAGATCAAACATCAACTTACTGAAGCGTTGATCCCACGTAATGCTTCGCGGGTTGCAATAGTGTTTTTTTGAGGATGTAGTTTTAGGAATCGTTGAACCGATCCTCTGTCAAGTTTCGCTATATCCCGTAGGGCCCAGCCGATGGCCTTTGCAATGAAGAACTCGTCGTTAGACCAGTGGCGATCGCATATTTCAAACACACGTTCGATGTCGGTGTTTTTTCTCCAACTGCGTTGATGCCCGACGGCTGCTCGAATGAGCCATCGATTGTTGGACTCGGACCATTCATCAATGATTGAAGTCGCGTCGTACCGAAAGCACAAGGGGCTAACTGCTGCAGAAACCAATCCATCGACCGTGTCCCACCATGGCTTGATGATGAGCAATTGCTCTACATATTCAGCGAGAAAGTATTCGTCGGTGCACTTGATCCATGTGTCAACAAGGTCAAATGCTGCATAGTGGTATTCACGCTCTCGGCATTGCATGAGAGCGAGCGCTGTGGTCCCCAGTTCATCGCTTGACGGTGTAGGCAAGTCTTTCCACGCGACTTTAGTGAGAAGACGCCTATCTGGCGCACTGATTCCAATGAATGGGGCAATGCCTTTCATGTAGGCAAATGCGCCTTCGGCTTTTTCTGAGTTTTCCTGATTGCGAAACGCATTCTTAGTTGCGTTCACCGCTTGATTTTTCCAGGAAGTCAATGTTGCCTCAAATACTCAATTGGTAAGTCAAGCCTTGTTCTCGGGAGTCACCATTTGGGCACGTCTCATCTGATTTTCCAATCAGTTGAAAACCTGCACGTTCGGCTGAGCGACGCGATGCAGTATTGGTTTCCGCAATGGTTGCTTGCAACGTGTGGGCGTTTCCCAAATGTTTTGCGTGTGTGCGAAGTACCTGCAAAGCCGTAGACGCTGCGCCAGATTTTCTTCCCCAAGGAGCAACCCAATAGCCAACACTTGCTACACCGTTGGCGATGTGGTGAATGCCGCAAACACCAACTGGTTCCTGAGAGCGAATATCAATAATTGCCCATGCTGCAAGATCGCCATTGTTGTCGGCGATAAAGGTTTCTGCATGCTGTTGCGTATAGGGGCTAGGAACTTTCGTCCAGCGTTGCACTTCTTCGTCTTGGCAGGCACGGGTAATCCACTCTGCATCGGAGGCCTCTAGGCCACGAAGACGGTGGGTGAGTAGTGCAAAGTAAACCTGGTTAATCATCGTGTCATCGGTGATGGTTTCGCCGGCTTTTGTCCAGTAATCACTGTGACTGGCGCGGAAGTCTGCGGCATTCAGGTCGCCTTCGGATTCAGCTAGCGCAAATTCATCGGGAACATCGGCAAACCGAGTGACCTCAACGCGTGTCACTTGAAGTGTGGCCACGTGTCGCATGTCGTTGTCGACCATGGCAAGGCATTCACCGACAAACTCAACCTCTTCGCCTTCTTTTTCATAATCGCTAGCTAAGCCTGCCGTTGCACGCTTGTTGCCATTGATGATGAAGTTGATGAGGTTCGCGCGACTCTTGCCTGGGGAACCAAACTCAATATCTCGCAAACCATCAACTACCGGAAACATGATGAAAAATTTACCCTAAATACTCAGCGATCTTGATGTACAGGGGAATTCCAACAATCAAATTGAATGGGAATGTAATTCCAAGCGATGCAGTGACATAAATGCCAGGACTTGCATCGGGAAGTGCAATGCGAATTGCTGCTGGAGCAGCAATGTACGAGGCGCTTGCAGCGAGAGTTGCCATTACTGCAACACCGCCCACAGACATGCCAGCAGCAGAACCAAGCACGGCACCTATGGAACCATTGATTAATGGAACAACAATCCCCAAAACGACAACACGGATTCCGGCGCCATTGAAGTCACGCAATCGATTGGCAGCAATTGCTCCTAGTTCGATGAGGAACAATGTCAGTGCGCCAGAGAACAATCCAACAAACAATGGATCGGTTGGTGTGAGTCGTTCGGGTCCAACGATTAGGCCAATTGAGAGTCCGGCAACGAGGTACGCGATGCTTTTGCCGCGAACAACTTCGGACAAGCCAGATTTCCAATCGGTTCCTGCCGAGAATTTGTGAGCAAGAAACAGTGCGACAACAATGCCAACAATTTCAAGAACTGCAAGAAGTCCCGAGACGAAACCTTCATACGCAATGCCTTGGGAATCCAAAGTGGAAAGCAGCACGGTGAATGTAACTGCAGAAACCGAGCCGTAATGGGCGGCGAGTGCTGCAGCATTAGTGATATCTAACTTCGCGGTTTTTCGAAATAGGGCATAGGCAATAATTGGGGTGATTACACCAATTGCAATTGCTGCCAGAAGTGGTTGCCAGAGTTCTGAAGGTGAAGAAACCGATAGCGCTTTTCCTCCCTTGATGCCAATTGCGAGAAGCAGAAAAGTAGAAAGGATTGGATACAGCGCATCGGGAATCCGAAGATCAAATTTCAAGAGTGTTGCAATGAGAGCAACGACAAATGCAATCACGGGTGCTGTCAGAATGTTGTCGACGAGAATGCTGGAAAAAATCACGAGCGTTTCACTTTCTTAAGTAGTGGCGTAACAATTGCATGAATGTTGTGCTCGGCTTCGAGCGGATGGCGCAGAGGTTTTTTCAGATCAACCGAATAGACGTTGTTGCGACCAACTTTTTTTACTGAGATGTAGCCCGCATCAATGAGTTCGTGAACGATGCGGTGCGCGGTACGTTCTCGTACGCCGACCAGTTCAGCAACTTCACTCAGGCGTACATCTGGGTTCTTCGCAACACACACCAACACATGGGCATGATTCGACAGGAATGTCCAGTTTTGAGAACTTTCAACAGGGACTGGATTACTGGGCACAAATACATGATATCAATATCATGTATTATAAATCAACCTTTTTTGGGCTTGATTTCGGCGATTCGAACCTTTGCCAACGAGGAAAGCAGCGCGGCATCGACCTTCCAGTCGAGCGGTACCTGAAACGTGTACTTATTGACTGTGTAGGGCTCAAGCTTTTTCTGATTCTTCTCGAGTGCATCAACGCTGAATGGGTTGATGGTGATGTGATTCTTGGAAACCGATAGCCCAATTACATATTCCTTGCCCGAACGGAGCATGGGCTGATTCCAGGCCATGACAAGTTCAAGTCCCTTATGTTTTGCCATGACTGCGCCAAATATTGCTTTCATCGTTTTTGCAGTCTTTGGTTCGAGTTTTTTGAAGTAGCTATCGGGGCCGTCAAACCTCTTCGAGGTAGTTGAGCCTCTGAAGTACATCACCAACGCGTTTGCATGAGCCTGGCTGAATCCGTAGTTCTCTTTCAGATGCGCAATCTGTTCGGGGTACTTGTCAGTTTCAAGATCATTCAGGCGCTTTAGCCAAAACGCGACCTTTTCGCCATGCTTCTTCTCAATTGCAGGAAAAAACTTGCTGCGATCTCCGTCTGTAGACGCCATGGTTAGACAATACTTCTTGTATGCAAGAAATTCTTCCCGACCTTGCCACTCAGACTCCTCTGTGGCTTGCATTGCTGACAGTAGGGGTGAACGCAATAGTCGGAGCGTTACGTGCATCATCCGACGATGAACATCACTGGGACATCGTCGGCCTTTCAACGTTTGCTGTGTTGATGGGATTAGGCGGTGGATTCATTCGCGACATCTTGCTGGGAAATACTCCTGTTGAAAGCTTGCGCACTCCGTGGTATCTCGTCACTGTGCTTGTGGGAATTGGTTTAGTTCTCTTGTTCGGTCGACGTATTTCGGGTGCACGGAAACTGGTTGCGTTATTGAATTCAGTAGCGCTTGGATTGTTTGCAGTAACGGGTACTGCGTATGCATTACGTGCCGACCTGCCGATTGTCTCTGCGGTGTTTGTTGGCGTGGTTTCAGCAGTTGGTGGTGGAGTTCTGGTTTCGGTGATTAAAGACGAAGTGCCAGAAATTTTGTTGACCAGTGCACCAAATGCATTGTTGGCTTTAGCAGTGAGTGGTGTGTATGCCGCAACTGACGTGTGGGAGTCTCAAGCTGCTGGAGTTGCAGGAATTGCAACAGCAATCATTGCCAACTATTTGGCACAGCGATTCGGCATTCGTACTCGGCGAGCAACTGATCCTTCGGCAGTGTTGCTCACACGTAAAGATTCCGCAGAGTATTTGGACTAGGGGCAACAACACAATGAAATCAGCATTGCTGGTAATTGATGTGCAACGTGATGTGGTGGCTAATGCCTTTCGGCGTGATGAGGTGATATCAAATATTTCTGGCCTGGTTGTTCGGGCCCGCAAGGAAGGCGTGCCTGTCATTTGGGTGCAGCATTCAGACGACGAACTCGTGAAGGGCAGTGAAGGCTGGGCCTATGTGGATGAACTGCGTATGGCCGATGATGAACCAGTTGTGCACAAGCAGTTTGGAGACTCATTCGAGGGAACAAACTTGGACGAGTTACTGCAAGAGCGCGGAATCGAGCGTTTAGTGGTGTGCGGTGCTCAGACAGACGCGTGTATTCGCTCCACACTGCATGGCGCGATTGCCCGCGGATACAACGCAACGTTGGTTTCAGATGCTCACACCACAGATGACTGTTCGTGGGCTACACCGCCACTAAGTGCAGAGCAAGTAATCGCACACACAAACTTTTATTGGAAGTGGCAGCGAACACCGCGAGCCGCAGGCGGAACAAATCTTTCTGCAGAAGTTGTGTACTCCTGATGGCTAGTGACACTGAAGAACACACGAAGCAATCTTGTTTTTCATGTGGTTCACCGTTTGCCACTGAGTGGAAAACGGCAGACGGTATCGCTTGGTTGTGCAGAGAGTGCGCGAACTTGAATGGGCTTGGCTGCCCGTAATTAGGCGAGAACTTTGCGAAGTCCGCGTGTAGCGGTATCGCCAATCTTGTTGAAGACTTTTCCTAACAACAAGTTCATCGGCGCAATGATCCAATTTGCCGTAAGCGTTGCATCATAAATGACATCGCAGCCAGTTGTAGTCGGTGTGATAGTCACGCGGTCAACGGAAGTGAACAGCGTATTTACGCCCTTGACCAGCACATTTCGTGGGGCGTCATATTCAGTGGTCGTGTAGCGGAGAGTGGAAGTAGAGCCGGCGAAACCTTTCACCGTCACATCAAAGATGGTGCCAATTCCTGCGCCTGAGCCATTGATCTGCTCAACCTTGATCACGCCCTTGTCCCAGTCGGCGAAATTTCGTAAATCTGCCATGTAGGCAAATGCTTCCTCGGGAGATTTTGAACTATTGATCGTTGTGACGTATCTGGCCATGAGTTCACCGTACAGCAGTGCACGCAACTACCAGCATGCGTAAGGTTCACCTTGTGTCACATGTGGTTTGCCCAGCACCAGTACAGCATCCAGTCATGAAACAGCAGTGGCGTGACCTTGC
>JBJOOQ010000036.1:0-12283 GCA_046051205.1 Actinomycetota bacterium | reverse complement strand
CAAGGGCCAAACGGCGCGGGCAAGTCAACGCTTCTACGTGCATGTGCTGGCTTAATGCCAGTAATTCGCGGTATGGCGAATGTGTTGGGTTACGACTTAACAGTTGACCGTGAGTCGGTTCGTGAGCGCGTTGGTTTGCTCGGTCATCAAAACGGTTTGTTTGGCGAACTCACCATTGAGGAAAACGTGTCCTTCTGGTCAACAGTTGTCGGTGCTTCAACCGAAGAACGAAATTCTGCAATGGAGCGCATGGCTATTGACGGCAAGTTGGCAGGTCGCAGAGTTTCTGAATTGTCGGCCGGTCAAAAGCGCCGTTGCGCTTTGGCTTGTTTAGTAGTGCGACGCGCAGAGCTGTGGTTGCTTGATGAACCACATGCGGGGCTTGACGCGAAGGGTCGCGATGAAATTGATCGCATCGTGAAGGAAGCGGCTGCGTCGGGCGCAACCATTGTTGTTGCATCGCACGAAATTGAACGGGCGCAACAACTTGCCACGCGAACAATTTCGCTTGTTTCTGGTCAGGTGCGTGATTCGCAATGAGTATGTCAACCAGCCGTATTGCACGCGCAGTCGCAGCAAAAGATTTGCGCATCGAGTTGCGCTCCAGAGTGGTAACCAATCAAGTTCTGCCATTTTCTGGCCTCGTCATGATCATGTTTGCATTTGCACTGGATAATGACGATGTATTGCAGCGGGTTGCCGGCGGTTTGGTCTGGTTGGCGACGCTGTTTTCGTTGTTCATTTTGGTGCAGAGAACTTTTGCAGTGGAGACATATGACGGGGCACTTGATTCTCTGCGAGTTGCAGGTGTGAATCCACAAGGCATCTTTATTGGCAAGGCAGTTGCGCTATTTGTGCAATTGCTCGTTCTGGAAATAATGTTATTTCTTGCGGCAATTGTGTTGTATCGCGTAAATGTGAATGGATCAGGACTAGTGCTATTGGTCACTTGCGTATTGTGCGCTACAGCCGGTTTGGCCTTCGTAGGTACTCTGTACGGAGGTTTGACTGCAGGTGCTCGTGGCCGTGAAACGTTGCTTCCATTGCTCTTGCTTCCAGTGGTTGCTCCTGTTCTGATCTGTGCAACTCGGGCAACCGAATCGGCATTCAGAAGTGGTGGTCTCACTGTTGGCGAAGGTTGGCCGTGGGTAGCGGTACTCGCGGTCTTCGCCGCGGTGTTTGGGTTAGGTGGCCTGCTGTCATTTAGCTCGCTAATTGAGGAATGATGAAGGGCATTACATATGAGCACTGAGATGCAATCGTTTAAAGGGGTGGGCACCCCAACCACTCGTATGTATGGGTTGATGGCCGTTATCGCACTCGGTTGGGTGTTTCTCGGTGGATTGTTTTTCACTCCAGAAGATGCCGTGCAAGGCGACGCCGTTCGCATTATGTATGTGCACGTACCCACCGCTTGGGTTGCGTATTTGGCGTTTATCGTCACGGGCGTTGCTTCGGCCTGTTGGTTGATCGGCAAGAAACACTCCATGGGCTTTGATCGCGTTGCTGGCGCATCGGCAGAAGTCGGTGTGCTGTTCATGGCAATGACGCTGCTCAGTGGAAGTCTGTGGGGACGCATTACGTGGGGAACGTTTTGGGTGTGGGACCCGCGCCTCACGACTACTGCATTTTTGTTCGTGACTTACCTGGGTTACTTGGCAGTGCGCGGATTGGGTGGAACTGCGCAGCAACGTGCTCGTCGTTCTTCGGTGATTGCACTGCTTGCTGTTCTTGAAATTCCATTGGTGCACTTCAGCGTGGTTCTCTGGCGTTCGCTGCATCAACGCGCAACGGTGTTGAGCCCAGATGGTGACATCAAGATGGACGGACTCATGTTGTTCACCTTGCTGTTCGGCGTTTTCGGATTCACCGTGTTGTTTGCATGGTTGGTGTCGCATCGTCAGCGCATCATGGCAATGCAAGATGCACAGCAAGTAACCGCTCTCGATGCTGCGGTGACCGAGCGATTGAAAGAGGTTCAGGCATGAACCACGCGGGTTTCATCATCGCTACGTATGGCGTCACATTTGGCGTCATCATTGGTTTGGTTGTGTACACGATTAAGCAAGGACGCAACTTGTCTCAATCAGTTGCCGACAAGGACAAACCGTGGACTTAACTCCGCGCACGTCCCCCGACAATGCGCCACTTGCTCCGCGCAAGCACAATCGCAAATGGAAATATGTGGCCATGTTGGTGGTGGTCGTTTCGGCCGGTGGATTCATTGTTTCCCAATTCCTCACATCGGCAATTGACTTCTATTGCAACGTTGACGAAATTGGAAAGCGTGAAGGTTGCGAACCAAACCGCAGGCTTCGCGTTCAAGGCACTGTGGAACAAGATTCGTTGAAGTCGGATACGGGAAGTACTACGTTCGTTTTGATGTTCAACAACCAAACCGTTGATGTGAGATACAACGGGGATCCTGGTGGAATCTTTCAAGAATGTATTCCAGTAGTTGCACACGGTCAGCTGGTGGGCGACACCTTTGAAGCAAATCGAATTGAAGTAAAGCATTCAAATACATACTCTGAGGCCAATCCGGATCGACTTGCGCAATCGAAAGCTAGACAGTGTTCTTTGCTAGCGGGATAAACGGTGCGCTTGGTCGCGCATTTCTCTTAGTTGGCATTATTGGTTCGCTGTTCGGCGCGATTGCGGCAATTACCAGTGCCCGTCAACGCGACCAAGCAGTAGCAAAACTCATCCCGCGATTTGCAGTTTTGGTATTTGCCGCAAGTTTTGGTGCATTCGCCGTAATGGAACGAGCCATGATTACTCGCGACTTCTCGCTTGAGTACGTGCAAAAAGTGGGAAGTTATTCAACCCCTGCGATGTACAACTTTGCAGCGGTGTGGAGTGCGCTTGAAGGATCCATCTTGATGTGGGTGTTGATCCTTGCGGGTTACACGCTTGGCGTCACGTATTGGTTGCGCAAAAAGATGGACGATGTTTTGTCGCGGTACGCACTTGGCGTCATGTTCATCGTTTCCTTGTTTTTCTTCCTGCTCTCGTTTGGTCCAGCAAACCCATTTGCAGCTGGTCCTGAAGGCGTACTTGACGGACCCGGTCCAAACCCTTTGTTGCAGAACCACTTGCTCGTCATGTTCCACCCGCCGCTGTTGTATTTGGGTTACGTAGGCATGACAGTTCCGTTCGCCTTTGCCATTGCGGCCCTGATCACTGGGCGCTTGGGTGAAGGTTGGTTGCTCGCAACACGACGATGGACGCTGTTCGCCTGGGGGTTCCTCACTTTCGGCATCATTCTTGGTTCGTGGTGGAGCTATGAAGTGTTGGGGTGGAGCGGCGTGTGGGCGTGGGACCCAGTTGAAAACGCGTCGTTACTGCCATGGATTACGGCGACCGCATACATTCACTCGGTGTTGGTGCAAGAGCGTCGCGGCATGTTGCGCGTGTGGAACCTTTCGCTTCTTGTTGCAACGTTCAGTCTCACCATTCTGGGAACATTCCTCACGCGCTCTGGCGTTGTGAACAGCGTGCACGCGTTTAGTCAAAGCGCAATCGGTCCGTGGCTACTCGCGTTCTTTGCAGTGATTGTCGTTGTTTCTGTTGGGCTCATTGGTTGGCGCGGAGATCGATTGCATTCACCAGGAAGCATTGACTCGCCGTTGTCGCGCGAAGGTGCGTTTCTTGCAAACAACGTGTTGTTCGCAGTCTTTGCTTTCGTAGTGTTGCTTGGAACGGTGTTCCCACTTGTTGTCGAAGCATTGCAGTCTCGAACCATCGTTGTTGGTGAACCGTTTTTTGATCAACTGACTATTCCCATCGGCATCACCATGCTGACCATCATGGCTATTGCCCCCGTGTTGCCTTGGCGTAAGGCGTCACAGGAGCTGTTGTCCAAACGACTGTTCTGGCCAGCGTGGTGTGGGGTTCTTGCACTTGCGGGGAGTGTGTGGGTTGGTGCAACGGGACTAGCACCACTACTGACGTTTGGGCTTGGTGGGTTTGCAGCTGGTTCGGCATTACGCCAAGTGGTGTTAGCCACGCGCAGGCAGGGTCTACGCGGATTAGTGGGTAGAGCAAACGGTGGAATGATCGTGCACCTTGGGGTCATCATTATCGCTGTGGCGCTTGCAGCATCAAATAGTTTCACTCACAGCCAAGAATTGAATTTGGAAGCCGGCAAGGTCGCATCATTTAGTGGTCACACGTTTGAACTCGTTGATGTGGTCGAAGTGAAGACCGATAACGCAACTGCGGTGAAGGCATTAGTAAAGATTGACGGTGGTAAGGCATATGCGCCGGCAATTACGAAGTACGTCCTGCAAGGAATGAACGTTGGAACTCCTTCAGTAAAAACTGGACTTGCATACGACATCTATCTCACGCTCGAGCCACCTGTTCGTCAAGACGAAAACACAGCTCGAATAAAAGTGTTCATTAAGCCTTTGCTGTTGTGGCTCTGGATTGGTGGTGGTCTGATGGCGCTTGGAACTGTGCTTGCCGCGTTCCCAGGACGTCGTCGCCGTAATCCAACTTCGCCAACCTCTGAAGATGACTTCGCAGCAGATCTTTCGGTATCAAAGTGAACCAGACGAGTTATTCCCGCAAGAAAGTTGCACCAATCATCGCGTCAGTTGTTGGCGCGTTGTTGGTTGCATTCCTCTGGGTACTGGTAACCGCAGAGCCGAACACTGCAGACGACGCGGATTCTCCTTTGCTTGGTCAACCAGCACCATCGGTTATTTCGACAACGGTGGATGATGCAGAGTTTGTGTTGGCGAACAGAAAAGGAAGTTGGGTGGTTTTCAACTTTTTTAACTCAACGTGTGTGCCGTGCATCGCAGAGCATCCGGAACTTGTTGCATTCAGCGAGCGCGAATTGCAAGCGACAAACCCCGCAGAGATTTACACCGTGATTAACGACGACAACGATGCTTCGGTGCGTGCATTCTTTTCGAAGAACGGTGGAGATTGGCAAAAAGTTCGTGACACAGACGGTGCTATTTCCGTTTCCTTCGGAGTTGCAAAAGTTCCTGAGACGTGGGTGATTGATCCGAATGGTTATGTGCGGTTACGAATTGCCGGCATGCTCACGCCTGGTTTGCTCGATGATCAACTTGCTCAATTGAAAACGCAGTTTGGTTCGTGATGAAGACAAAATCTGTTCAGAACAAGTGGTCATGGTTGTTGCTAGTCCTGTCTGCTGTTGCGTTACTCGCATTTGGCAGCCTGCGAGATTCTGGTCCTCGTACCCAGGCCGACCGCATTGATGCCATTACGAAAGTTCTGGCATGCCCTACGTGTTCTGGTGAGAGCGTGTATGTGTCTCGTGCGTCTGGTGCCGAATCCATTCGCGCAGAGGTTGCGCGGCAGATTGCGGATGGTCAGCGATCAGATGACGAAATCATCGCCTATATCGAAGCTCGATTCGGAAGCCGTGTGTTGCTGGTGCCGCGTTCAACCGGGCTTGATTCGTTGATCTGGGTGCTTCCCGTGTTCGTGCTTGTCTGTGCAGTTGGAACGTTGGGTTTTGCGTTTCGTCGCTGGAAAGTGGTGGGTAGTGACTCAATTTCTGATGAAGATGCGCAACTGGTGGAACGTGCGCTTCGTGAAGATCGGTAGTTCACGATGAACCCAGACGAACTGGCACGCCTCGAAGATGAGCGAAACTTTCTCCTCGATTCCTTACGCGATGTTGAGCGTGAGCGGTCAGCTGGTGACATTGATGACGAGGACTACGCAACATTGAAGTCTGGCTATACACAACGAGCAGCCGATGTGTTGAAAGCAATAGAAGCAGGGCAGTCAACTCTGAATCGACGTGCACCGAAGTCTCGTGCAAAAGCCATTGTGGTGTCGTTTGCGATTGTTGCATTTGCGTGTTTGGCAGGTTGGCTGTTGGCAGCTCAGTCAGGCCAGCGATTGCCTGGGCAAACAAGCACTGGTGGCATCGAAAACTCCACAGCGTCGTTGTTGTCTCTAGCGCGAGCAATTAACTTCAGTGACCCGCAAAAAGCAATTGAGCTGTACAACGATGTGGTGAAACTCGACCCAGACAATGTTGAAGCGCTGACGTATCGGTCGTGGTTGATCGCGCTGATTGCGCGAGATGCAGCAGACGACATTAAAATTGTTGCGCTTGCCGCTGCAACGCAGGGTCTTGAGCGTGCAATTGAGGTTGACCCTGAATACCCGGATGCACATTGCTTCTTGGGGATCGTGCGGTTTCGATTAGCAGCCGATGCGGTAGGCGCGAAAGAACAATTAGATATTTGTGCTGCATCAAACCCACCTGCAGAAGTGATGGGGTTTGTGTCTTCAATTATTGAAGAAGTCAACGCAACCCTTGCGGGCTGAGTTATTCGAAGCGTGGCGGTGGCCATGCATGACCACCAGTGAATTCGCCATCAAGGCGGTTAAGAATCCACACTGAACCTTTGCGCGATTCGCGAAAACCGCTCACTTCCATTCCACGTCGCTCAAGTGCATCAATAACTTCTGGGATTACGTCACCGTGACTGCACATCACCGCACCGTCAGCAAGCGTGTGCATCCACTCAACGGTGCGAATGAACTCAACACCTTCTGCAAGTAGGTCGTGTGGCGCAACGTGTAGTCCAGTTGTTTTGCTGAGGGGTTCAAGGGTTTGCATGCATCGCACAAATGGGCTTGAAAACAACGCAGTTGGCTGAAGAGGTGCAATGGAGTCTGCAATGACCTCTGCTTGACGAATGCCTTCAGTAACAAGTGGGCGCAGTGAATCGTCATCGTCCCACTGGCTTCGCTTGCCAGCCTTGGCGTGGCGCACCAAAAATAGTGACATCAACACTGAATCTAGTGGCGAGTTGAGGCAAACTATCTATGAGGAAACTATGGGATTTTTTGATCGAAACCGAGAAGACGTTGTTAAGCGTGGATATGACGGAAATCGTCTGCCAAGTGGACAGTATTTAACCGAGCGTTTCCCTGTTCTTCATGTTGGCGATGTTCCAACGTATAAACCAGGCGAATGGGACTTGAAGGTTTTTGGCGCGGTGAATAATGAATTCACGCTCTCGTTTGACGAACTGAAGTCGTTGCCATCAACAACACTGAAGACCGACATTCACTGCGTGACGAAATGGTCAAAGTTCGACACGGTGTGGCGCGGTGTGAAAGTTCGTGATCTCTTTGAACGCGCTGGTGTAAAACCTGAGGCTGCGTTTGTCATGGGACACGCTGAATACGGATACACCGCAAACCTTCCACTTGCAGACATCATGCGTGACGAATCAATGGTGGTGTACGAATACGAAGGTGAAGACATCGAACCTATTCACGGCGGTCCGGTGCGCTTGCTGATTCCGAATTTGTATTTTTGGAAATCACCAAAATGGTTGCGAGGACTTGAGCTTCGTGAAACCGACGCACCGGGTTTCTGGGAGCAAAACGGATACCACATGTATGGCGATCCGTTTTTAGAACAGCGCTTTTTGGGCGACTAGACCAACGCTAAATAGTGGTGGCGCAAAACGTGTCGCCTTGTGGCAACGACGCTGAAGTTTCTGGTGAAGTGTCACCGTAAATTGCGGTGAGCATTCCCTTCACCATTCCACGATCGACTGCGCAAATCACTGGATGCTCAATTGCAACGTCGCCAAACGGGCAGTGATTGTTCACAATGCGAAGTTGATTGTTGCGTTGGTCCGTGTGTGCAGCGAAGCCGTGAGCCGTGAGCGCATCGGCAACTGCTTGCATTGCAGCGCGCAATGATTTGTGTCCTGCAGCGAGGTCGTCGCCCTGCATGCCAGCTGCCATTGCCCGGCCGTATTGCTGACCAACTTCTTCCGCCATTGCTTCTGCTTTATCTGGTGGAAGCAATGCGAGGGTTTTTCCAAGTAGCGAGAGCACCAAGTCATCGCTTCGAACAGGAAAAGAAAGATTGGTGTCTGCTGCTGCGCGGTACAACTTTGAAGGTCGGCCAGCACCACCGCGTTCATGGCGGTCAACGGCTACTTCTAGGTATCCGCCTGCGGACAACTTGTCGAGGTGATGTCGTGCAACGTTTGGATGAACTTCGAATTTTTCTGCGACCTGGGCTGCAGTGACACCTGACTCGCTTTCACGAGCAAAGAGATACACGGCGCGACGGGTTGGATCGCCAAATGCTGAGGTAATTGCAGACACCTGCGCGGTGAAGGATCCCGAGGTGAGGTTGGCAGACTTGCTCGACACACAGGTATTGTACCTATGGCCATAGTGGAAATTATTGGAGCCCCATGTCAACCCCCACAACAGATCAGATCATCGAAGCCCTCCGCCCTGTAGAGGACCCAGAACTACACCGTTCCATTGTCGACCTTGGAATGGTGCGCGACATAACGGTGAAGGGTGGCGTGGTCAGTCTGACTGTGGTGCTCACCATTGCTGGTTGTCCATTGCGTAATGAAATTCAGAATCGTGTTGGTACCGCGTTGCGTGCACTCGATGGCGTGAATGATGTTGCGTTGAACTTTGGCGTGATGAACGATGAAGAGCGCGCGAAGGTGCGCGAAATGTTGCACGGCAACCCAGGCGCGACAGCAGGTTCGCAACCAGCACAAGGACACGCATCTGGTCGTGAAATTTCGTTTGCACAACCTGGTTCGAAGACTCGACCAATCTTGGTGTCATCGGGCAAAGGTGGCGTAGGAAAATCCAGTGTCACGACAAACCTCGCAGTTGCACTTGCAGCGCAGGGATACAAAGTTGGCATCGTTGACGCCGACATTTACGGCTATTCAATCCCGCGCATGCTTGGCACTGATCGTGACCCAGTGGTGATTGACAACATGTTGTTGCCTCCAGAGCAGTGGGGTGTTCGTTGCATCAGCATCGGATACTTCGTTCCCGAAGGACAAGCAGTGGTGTGGCGTGGACCAATGTTGCACAAAGCACTCGAGCAATTCCTTACCGACGTGTTTTGGGATGAGCCAGACTTCTTGCTCATCGACATGCCGCCAGGAACCGGTGACATCGCATTGAGTCTCAGTCAGTACTTGCCACGCGCAGAAGTATTGGTAGTAACGACACCACAAGAAGCAGCACAAAAGGTCGCCAAGTTGTCGGCTGCAATGGCCACAAAAGTGAACTTGCCTGTTCGCGGAATCATCGAGAACATGTCATGGTTTACCGGTGACGACGGAGTTCGCTACGAACTGTTTGGCAGTGGCGGCGGACAATCATTGGCTGACGAACTCAATGTTCCATTGCTCGCACAAATTCCACTCATGTCTGCATTGCGCGAAGGCGGTGACGACGGAAGGCCAATTGCTGCTGTTGCTCCAGACAGCGAGATCGGTCAGATCTTTGCCGGATTGGCGAAACGAATTGCAGAAGAAATGAAGCCAAAGAAAATTTTCAGCGCAGCGCTGAAAGTGAATTAGCCTGCAAGTACTTCACTAAACGAACGGAACAACAATGGAAATTCGCATCGGAATTCAGCAATCAGTACGTGAACTCATGGTGGAGATCGACGACGAAAAGGCCCAAGTAAAAGCAAAGGCAGCTGCTGAAGCAGCACTCACCGGCAAGACCGAAGTGTTTTCGTTGGTTGATAATCGTGGCCGCGAAGTGATCGTTGCTTCGGCGAAGCTCGCGTATGTGGAGTTTGGTGCACCGGAAGGCGCACGCAAGCTCGGCTTTGGGAGCTGACGCTGCCACAACTACTTGATCACCGCCTGCTCTTTGTAACGGGTAAAGGTGGAGTGGGCAAGACAACATTTGCGAGTGCTCTCGCCAGATTTTCTGCATCAACCGGCAAAAAGACGCTCATTGTTGAAATGGACGACAAAGGCGCTCTAGCGCGCTCGTTAAACACGCCCGAGCTGCAATTTGCCGCTCGAGAGATTGCACCAAATCTATTCGCGATGTCGATGAACACTGAAGATTCATTGCGTGAATACATTCGCTTGTTCGTGAAGAACCCGCTTGTCAGCACGTTTGGTCCACTCGCCAAGATTCTTGATTTCGTTGCTAATGCTGCACCAGGAGTGAAGGAAATTCTTGCCGTTGGCAAATTGTGCTGGGAAGTGCGTGAACATAACTACGACATCGTCATTGTTGACGCTGAAGCAACTGGACACATTGTTGCTCAGGTAGATGCACCGTCCATTCTGTCCAACTTGGTGCAGGTTGGAGTCATTCGTGAACAGACGAAATGGATGCAAGAAATTCTGCACGACAAAACAGCTACTGGTGTTGTCATTGTGGCAACACCAGAAGAAATGCCAGTGCTTGAAACCATGCAACTTCTCGACACGTTGCAAAACACCACTAATGTTGGCGTTTCTGCGGTGGTGGCAAACCGAGTGCACGACGATGTGGTGCAAGGCGGCGATGTGGCCGTATTTGATTCGCTGTGGCAAGCGGTGCAGTCAAACACTATGGCAAGTGAAGTCTCCGATGCATTGCGCGCACCGATGCAGTTACTCAACGTGGCAACACAGCGACGTCGAAACGAAGTGGGCAATCTTGAGCAGTTGGTTTCGCGCTCGCGTCAAGGTGGAGTGATGTTCATGTCGGTGATGGATATTGAAACCCACGATGTTGATGTGGTCACGGCCATGACGCAGGTGTTGAAAGACGAACTGCAATGAGTTCACTACGCAAGGTATTGGAAAACGGTCGTCTTGTCGTGGTGACCGGAAGTGGCGGTGTTGGGAAAACAACCATGTCTGCTGCGCTTGGAGCGTTTGCTGCTTCGCAGTACAACCGCCGCGTTCTTGTGCTCACCGTAGACCCAGCGCGCAGGCTTGCAGATGCACTTGGTCTTGAATCATTTGGTAACTCAGTGGTGGAAATTGAGGCGTCGGCTCTCACGCGAAACGGAATGCCACCTGCTGGTCGCATGTTTGCCGCCATGATCGACACCAAGGCGAGTTGGGATGATTTGATTGAACGCTGTGCACCGAATGCCGAAGTGCGCGACAAAGTGCTGTCGAACAAGTTGTACCGCAACCTAACCGAACGGTTTGTGCACAGTCACGACTACATCGCGATGGAGCGATTGTTTGAAGCGCAGCAGTCGCCGGATTACGACTTAGTCATTGTGGATACACCACCGTCACGGAATGCGCTTGATGTGTTGGATGCACCGCGACGCATGAAAGAGTTCTTTGCTTCGCGCTTGTTGAAGTTGCTTACAACACAAGCGCAATCGCGACTGTTCTCGCTTGCCGCGAAACCGTTTTTCTTAGTTGCCGATCGCATTCTTGGTGCACGCTTCCTTACCGACATCACCGAATTCTTTACGTTGTTCCGCACGATGGAAGATGGGTTTGTGAAGCGCGCAAATGAGGTGGAGGCTGTGTTGAAGCAGTATGACACCTCATTCATGGTGGTGACCACCCTTGAGTCCGCGCCGTTGCATGAGGCTGAATTTCTGATCGATGCGCTGCGTGAGCGTGGATATTCGCTGAACACCGTGATTGCCAATCGTGTGACGCCGCAAGCGCTTGTTGCGCAGGCTCAAGTCGCCTTGAGCAAGCTGGAGACGTCTATTCAGGACCCTGCGTTCGTGCAGGCCGTGGTGAAGGCCACAGAGGGCGTGGAGCCGTCGGCAGACCAGATCTCACGGGTAGTGAGCACCATTGCCCGAAAGTCGGCTGAAGCGGTGCGCAAAGGCGGGGCAGAACAAGCCACGCTTGATGCTTTGCATAAACGAAGCGCAGAATCGCAGGCCGAACTTTGCCTTTGCGTAATAAGTGGAGCCGAAATTGGTCGGGCTTCAGCACTCGTTGCTCTGGGTGAATCCGTACACCCTGCTTAGGGCAGACTAGGTGCACGCTATGCCAACGCTTGCAGAACTCGCTTACGAACACACTGAACTTGAGACCGATGCGGTCAACCATTTAGGCGCGTTGGTCTCTGAGTGGGGAATGCTCGCAGACTTCTGTTTCGCAGACATGTTGTTGTATCTGCCAATTGGCGGCGACTCGTGGTTGATTGCCGCTCAAGTACGCGCTGCGACTGGGCAAACGTTGTATCACCAGGACTATGTAAATACGTGGGCTAGCGATTCTGAAAAGGTTCTGCTTTCACGCTGTTACTCAAGTGGCGAGATTTCTCAAGGTGAGATATTTGTGCAAGCGATTGGTGGTCCAGCAAACATGCTCACCATTCCTGTGCGTTATGACGGGAAGATCATTGCTGTGTTGTCGCGCGAATGGGTAACAGACAATGCTCGACGCGCCGGCCAACTCGAATCTACGTACGCAGAAATTTTCGGAAAGCTTGCCGAAATGGTTGCGCAAGGTTTGTTTCCATTTGAAGGCCGCATTGCCGATGCAAGCGTTGC
>JBJOOQ010000035.1:0-12338 GCA_046051205.1 Actinomycetota bacterium | reverse complement strand
CCTACAGATGCCGAGTTGCGGGCAACTTTTCCATCGAGCTACAGCGGTGACTTGCGGGTAGATACCTCGCGTCGGCCTGGTACCGATTAGTTAGATGGCTTTTTCATCAATGCGACAATTGCTCCTACGCATGCCGCAGTAACGCCACCAAACACGATGCGACCAACCAGCGTCGACACATTGAAGGTCAGCTGAGCAGCAATATAAATGGCAGGTAGGTACAACACGATCATGGCCATGCGTACAAACTGATTGCGCGGTGTCTTCCAAATGGTCAACACGCCTAGTGCGCCGAACACCATGGTGTACAACAGAATAAATGTCACCATGAGCGCAAGACTTTCCATGCGTTAATTATTTCTTGGCCTTCGTCACTTTTTGACGCACAACATTGAGTGCGCTTCCGGCCTTAAACCACTGCACTTGTTCTTTGCTGAACGTGTGTAACGCGGTGAACGGAATTTCTTCGCTATTGCGCTGCTTTACGATGTAGCACTGCACTGGTTGGTCGGGAACTGGCGGCATTCCGCGTACCGAGATGGTGTCGTCTGGCTCGATGATGTCGAAAATCGATGGATCCTCAAATGTGAGTGGAACGATTCCTTGCTTCTTCAAGTTGGTTTCGTGAATACGAGCAAAGGACCGAGCAAAGATTACTTGGCATCCGCGGTATCGCGGTTCCATGGCGGCATGTTCGCGACTTGAACCTTCGCCGTAGTTCTGATCGCCAATGGCACACCACTCAAACTTGTTCAGACCCCAGCGATGTGCAATCTCTGGATAAGGGCGTGTGGACCCGTCGACTAGGTCGTAGCCCTTGCCGACTTCATCGGTGTATGCGTTCACTGCGCCTTCAAAGAGGTTGCCTGAAATGTTTTCAAGATGTCCGCGGTACTTCAACCATTTTCCTGCTGCAGAAATATGGTCGGTGGTGCACTTGCCCTTTGCCTTCATCAAAATTGGCATGCAAATAAAGTCGTTGCCTGTCCATTTTGCGAATGGTTCGAGTAGTTGCAAGCGATCGCTGTTTGGATCAACGATGACTTCAATGTGTGAACCGTCGGCCGGTGGGGCGATGAAGGTGTCGTTGCCAGCGTCGTAACCTTTGGCTGGCAATACTTCTCCAGTTGGAGCGTTCAGTTTCACCTGAGTTCCATCTGGTGCTTCGATGGTGTCAGTAGTTGGGTCAAAGTCCAAACGACCTGCGAGTGCAAGTGCAATCACGGTGTCGGGGCTGGTGACGAAGCTGAGTGTGTTTGCCGAGCCGTCGTTGCGCTTTGGGAAGTTGCGGTTAAACGAGTTAACAATGGTGTTCGGCTTGCTTGTTACTTCTGAAGCACGTTCCCATTGGCCGATGCATGGTCCGCAGGCATTGGCGAGAACGGTTGCTCCAATTGCTTCCAAGTCAGCAAGCAAACCGTCGCGTTCAATGGTTGCACGAATTTGTTCTGAACCCGGCGTAATGAGCAATTCGCACTTTGCCTTTAAGCCATGTGCTTTTGCTTGACGGGCAACGGAGGCCGCGCGAGTGATGTCTTCGTAACTTGAATTCGTGCAGCTGCCAATGAGCGCCGCAGAAATTTCCGTTGGCCAATTGTTCTTGCTTGCTTCGTCGCCGATTGCTTTGCCAACCTTGTGAGCCAAGTCAGGGGTGTGTGGGCCGTTGATCAACGGCTTCAACTGGGACAAATCAATTTCAATGACTTTGTCGTATTGCGCACCTTCGTCAGCGCGCAGATGTTCGGTCACCTTGTCGGCGGCCGATGCGATGTCGGCGCGACCAGTTGCCTTGAGGTAGTCGGCCATGTGTTGGTCGTAACCAAACACCGAACACGTTGCACCAATTTCTGCACCCATGTTGCAGATGGTTGCTTTTCCTGTTGCGGAAATGCTGTCTGCGCCTTCGCCGATGTATTCAACAATTGCGCCGGTTCCGCCTTGCACGGTGAGTACTCGAGCAACTTCGAGAATGACGTCTTTCGGACTTGACCATCCGGAAAGTGATCCTGTGAGTTTTACGCCAATAACTTTTGGCCAACGAACGTTGAATGGGAAACCAGTCATTACGTCCACTGCGTCGGCTCCACCAACACCGATAGCAACCATTCCAAGACCACCAGCATTTGGTGTGTGGCTGTCGGTGCCGATCATCATTCCGCCAGGAAATGCGTAGTGCTCAAGTACAACCTGGTGAATGATTCCGCTGCCTGGCCCCCAGAAACCAATGCCGTATTTTGCAGAAACACTTTGCAAAAAGTCGTACACCTCTTTGTTGGTGTCGATGGCAACGCCCATGTCGATGCGTGCGCCGGTTTTTGCCAAAATGAGGTGATCACAATGCACGGTGCTTGGCACTGATGTGGTGGAAAGTCCTGCAGTCATGAATTGCAACAACGCCATCTGCGCAGTTGCGTCCTGCATGGCAACTCGGTCTGGTGCGAAGTCTGCGTAGCTGCGACCGCGTTCCATTTCCTGTGTCTTTGGCTTAGACAGGTGGTTGATCAAAATCTTTTCAGTGAGGGTGAGCGGGCGACCAAGTCGCTTGCGGCCAATCGCTACGTTTGCTGCGAGCTTGTCGTAGACGTTGTTTACGAGTTCGATTGGTGTTCCTGCACTGACAGCCATGGTGGTCCTCCAAGGTGAAGATGTATGAGTGAAGAGGTTGCTTTTCGCCTCTAGGTATACAAGTATAGTACAAGTGCGAAGCATCCGATATCACGAAATAGCTGCTGCGCTCCGCGAGCGAGTGCAGGCCGGACAGTTTTTGGCTGGCCGCTTGTTGCCGAGTGAATCTGAATTGTCTACCGAATTTGCTGTCAGTCGAGTGACGGTGCGGCGCGCACTTGAAGTGTTGCGTGATGAAGGTCTTGTAAACGCGCGACAAGGTTTCGGATGGTTTGTTGCATCAGACCCAGTGAGTCAGAGTCTTGGTCGTTTGGGAACGATTGAAGAACAGATGGTGGCAAGTGGTTTACAACCTGCGCGACGAATTGTGGATTTTGCTTTTGAAAAAGCGTCGCGCAAAGTTGCCAAAGTGTTGGAGTGCGACCAGGTGCTTCGCGTGAAGCGAGTCAACATGGCAGACGACCATCCATTTGCAGTGGTCACCGTGTGGTGTCCATATGAACTCGGCAAACATTTGTCGCGACACGACGTGGAAAACTCGTCCTTCTACAATCTGCTCAACATCGAACTTGGTGGCGCGACGCAAACCATTGGAGCTGACGCCGCAACGGCAACCGAAGCACAATTGCTTGAAATTCCAATTGGTTCACCTGTGCTGAGTTGTGATCGAACAACAAAAGATAAGCACGGCAATGCCGTGTTGGTGTCGCACCATGTGTTTCCTGCACATCGCACCAACTTCGTGGTGGATTTGCCAGCAGTTACTGCATCAATCGCACCCACTGGGCTGCGACTTGTCGATTAGTTGTTGTTTACCACTTATCCCAGTGCAGCACTTTTTCGAGCGGCTCACGTTTTGCCGGCTTGAAATCGGTGCCCTTGGTGTAGGCGATTGGGAACATTCCACCTTGTGTAACTTTTTCGTACGGAATACCCAGTAGTTCAGCAGCCTTCTTTTCGCCGTCCATCATCAGGTGAATGGTGGTCCATGCTGAACCAATTCCACGTTCGCGTAATGCGAGCATGAAGCTCCATACAGCTGGAAGCAGTGAGCCCCATCCGCCTGCTCCAGTTGCTACGTCAACATTTTCCAATCGACCCTTGATGCATGGAATCATCAGCATCGGTGCCTTCTCGAAATTCTCAGAAAGAAAGGTTGCCGAATCGCGAACGCGAGTCATTTGGTCACCCAAGTCGGCGCCGGTGTTTCCACCGCGAGGCAACGATGCGTAAATGTCCCAGTTGGCTCGGTAGATCTCTGCGAGTGCCTTCTTCTTTGCTTCGTCTTCTACGACGATGAAGTGCCATCCCTGTTGGTTTCCACCGGTTGGTGCCTGAAGCGCAATGTCGAGGCATTCCTCAACGATTGAACGCTCGACTGGGCGATCAAAGTCCAGGCGCTTACGGACGCTGCGGGTGGTTTTGAGTACTTCATCGGCTGACAGGTTGAGTTGCATACCGACAAGTGTGCCATGCCACGATAGAGACGAACTACTTAAAGGGAGAATTGCTGTGATTCCAGGAGTTGTAGACAATCGAGTAACTATCGACATCGTTGACGGCATTGCCGATGTGCGAATGAATCGTGCCGACAAACGAAATGCACTCGATAACGCCATGTTCGCATCGCTGGCCGCTGCAGGCGAGTTCTTGAAAACCAATACCGAAATTCGCGCAGTGGTGCTTTCCGGAGACGGCGCATCATTTTGCGCAGGTCTTGACTTCGGTTCATTCCAGGTAATGGCAGAAGGTCCAAAGTCTGATGGACAAATGAATGCTGGTGCAATGTCGGAAGGACGCATCACGCATCTTGCGCAACAAGTGTGTTGGGTATGGCAAGAAGTTCCCGTTCCAGTAATTGCTGCAGTGCATGGTCACGCGCTAGGTGGTGGAATGCAGATCGCACTCGGTGCTGATATTCGCTACATCCATCCAGACACACAATTGTCGGTTCGTGAAGTGCACTGGGGTCTCATCCCCGACATGACTGGCACGTTGATGCTGTCGCGCCTTGTTCGCCCAGACATTGCAAAAGAATTGGTGTTCACCGCAAAAATCATCTCTGGCAAAGAGGGGTACGAAATCGGTCTTGCGACACACCTGTCGGAAAACCCACACGCCGATGCCATGGTGCTCGCTCGTGAAATTGCGGGGCGCAGCCCAGATGCGGTTCGTGGGGCAAAGAAACTCCTCAATTTGCAGGCAAACGATGGAGCGGCGCAGCAGTTTGCGAGCGAACGCGAAGTAATCGGCAGGCTCATTGGACAGGCCAACCAGGCCGAAGCCGTAATGTCGCACTTCGAAAAACGCCCAGCAAACTTTCAATCGGCATCATTGTTTTAAGGATTACTCGCTAGAGTTTTCATACGGGCCAATGTCGTCCCGGTGAGCAATTCGCTCACACCCGAATGCGTTCTGCGAACGAATTCGGTGAATACAGAGGACGACAATGCATAACTCCATGCCGCCTGCAAGCGGTTTATACGATCCACGCTTTGAACACGACGCCTGTGGCGTGTCGTTTGTGGTTGACGTGCAAGGTCGAAAGTCGCACGACATTGTGGCGATGGGGATTGGTGCCTTGTGCCGAATGGAGCATCGCGGTGCAACTGGTGCCGAAGTTGAAACCGGCGACGGTGCTGGTGTGCTCATTCAAGTTCCGCACAAGTTTCTTTCAGATGTTGCAAGTTTTCCGTTACCAGCAGAAGGGCAGTACGGCGTTGGAATGGCGTTCTTGCCAGCCGACACTGTCAACAGGTCGCTTGCAGTAGCCGCTATCGAAAACATCATTCACGAAGAAGCGCTTGAAGTTCTTGGTTGGCGTGAAGTGCCGGTGAATCCTGCGTGCTTGGGTGAAAGCGCCCGTCGTGTGATGCCGTATTTCTCGCTGATGTTTGTTCGCGCAAAAAATGGGGAATCAGGAATTGCGCTTGACCGTTTGTTGTTTGTTGCACGTAAGCGCATTGAGCACGAACTTTCACACGATCAGCAAACATATTTCCCATCGCTGTCTGCACGCACACTCATTTATAAGGGCATGTTGACAACTCCAGAGCTTGCACAGTTTTTCCCTGACTTGATTGATGAACGCATGGAATCATCGTTGGCTCTTGTGCACAGCCGCTTCAGCACAAACACGTTTCCTTCATGGCCACTTGCGCACCCGTATCGCTACATCGCGCACAACGGCGAAATCAATACGGTGCAAGGAAATCGAAACTGGATGCGCACACGCGAGTCCATGTTGTCGAGTGATCTTCTTCCAGGATTAGAGCGAGCGTTCCCAATTTGTGCAATGGGTGGTTCAGACTCTGCGTCGTTCGACGAGGTACTGGAGTTGTTGCATTTGGGCGGTCGTTCATTGCCGCATGCAGTGTTGATGATGATTCCAGAAGCATGGGAAAACCACGCAACGATGGATGCCCAAAAGCGCGCGTTTTATCGTTACCACGCTTCGTTGATGGAGCCATGGGACGGTCCTGCATGTATTGCATTCACCGATGGAACATTGATTGGCGCCGTGCTCGACCGCAATGGTCTTCGTCCAAGTCGCTATTGGGTAACCGACGACGATGTAGTGATCATGGCCAGCGAAGTGGGCGTAGTTGATATTGATCAAGCAAAAATTGTGAAGAAGGGCAGACTGCAGCCAGGTCGCATGTTGTTGATTGACACTGAGCAGAAGCGCATTGTTGATGATGAAGAAATCAAGAGCGAACTTGCCTCTGCTGCTCCATACGCACAGTGGCTTGCAGATGGTCTTGTAGAACTTGCTGACTTGCCAGACCGTGAACATGTGGTGTTTAGCCGTGACAGCGTGTTGCGCCGCCAGCAAGTGTTCGGATACACGCACGAAGAACTAAAAATCATCCTTGCCCCGATGGCCAAAAGCGGACTTGAGGCAATTGGTTCAATGGGAACTGATACCCCGATAGCGGTTCTGTCAACGCGACCACGTTTGTTGTTCGACTATTTCCAACAATTGTTTGCTCAGGTAACAAACCCGCCGCTAGATGCAATCCGTGAAGAAGTGGTGACGTCTATCGGAACTGCGGTTGGACCAGAAGGCAATTTGCTCGATGCAACCGCAGAACACTGTCGACAGTTGGTCTTGCCATTTCCGGTGATCAGTAATGACCACTTGGCCAAGATCATTCACATCAATGAAGACGGTGAGTACTCGCACCTGCGCAGCATGGTGGTGAGTGGTCTGTACCGCGTTGCTGAAGGTGAGTCTGGACTGCGTTCTGCACTGACACAGATATGTAGTGAAATCGGCACGGCAATCGATGAGGGTGTGCGACTCATCGTGCTCTCTGATCGAAATAGCGACGAAGTGTTTGCGCCAATTCCGTCACTCCTGCTTACAAGTGCAGTGCATCACCATCTCATTCGCACCAAACAGAGAACCAAAGTAGGTCTCATTGTTGAAAGTGGCGACGCACGAGAAGTGCATCACATGGCACTGCTTGTTGGTTTTGGTGCTGGCGCCATCAATCCATATCTTGCGTTCGAATCGATTGAAGATTTGATTGCGGCAGACGATGGCGCTGGAATGCACGGTCTTGGTGGAATGGAACCCAAGAAGGCAGTAAACAACTACATCAAGGCAGCGGGCAAGGGTGTGTTGAAGGTGATGTCGAAGATGGGCGTTTCGACTGTTGCTTCCTATACCGGTGCACAGATTTTTGAAGCCATTGGTTTGAGTCACTCGTTTATCGACGAGTTCTTTACGGGAACGGTTTCGCGAATTGATGGAATCGGGCTTGAGCAGGTGAGTGCAGAAGTAGCCGCTCGCCACGCAATTGCGCATCCGCGCCGACCAGATCAACGTATTCACCGCAAGCTTGAACTTGGTGGTGAATACCAGTGGCGTCGCGAAGGCGAACACCATTTGTTCAATCCAGAAACCGTGTACCGCTTGCAGCATGCAACACGGGCTGGTCGCTACGACCTGTTCAAGCAATACACAGCCGCAGTGGACGATCAATCGAAAGTGCTCACCACTTTGCGCGGGATGTTCCAGTTTGCGAGCGATCGCGAGCCAATTTCAATCGACGAAGTTGAGTCGGTTGCCAGCATCGTGCAGCGATTCTCAACAGGTGCAATGAGTTACGGATCAATTTCTGCTGAAGTGCATGAGACGCTTGCCATTGCGATGAATCGAATTGGCGCAAAGAGCAACACGGGCGAAGGCGGTGAAGACCCCGAGAGATATGAAGTCATGAGCAACGGCGATTCCAAGCGTTCGGCAATTAAGCAAGTTGCTTCGGGTCGATTTGGCGTGACAAGTGAATACCTCGTCAATGCTGATGACATTCAAATCAAGATGGCCCAGGGTGCCAAGCCGGGTGAGGGTGGTCAGCTGCCAGGACACAAGGTGTATCCATGGATTGCAAAGACGCGACACAGCACTCCTGGCGTTGGGCTTATTTCGCCACCACCGCATCACGACATTTACTCAATTGAAGATTTGAAGCAGCTCATTCACGACTTGAAGAACTCAAATCCTGCTGCGCGAGTGCACGTGAAGTTGGTGTCCGAAGTAGGCATTGGCACGGTTGCTGCAGGTGTGAGCAAAGCGAAAGCTGACGTGGTGTTGATCTCTGGACATGATGGCGGAACTGGCGCTTCGCCTCTTACGTCGTTGAAGCACGCCGGCGTGCCATGGGAGCTCGGTCTTGCCGAAGCGCAGCAGACGCTGTTGCTCAACGGTTTACGTGATCGCATTGTTGTGCAAGCCGATGGACAGATGAAGACGGGACGCGATGTCATCATCGCTGCGCTTCTTGGTGCAGAAGAGTTTGGTTTTGCAACTGCTCCACTAGTGGTGAGCGGCTGCATCATGATGCGCGTCTGCCATTTGGATACGTGCCCTGTTGGCATCGCAACGCAAAACCCAGAACTGCGTAAGCGGTTTAGCGGTAAGCCAGAGTTCGTAGTCAACTTCTTCGAATACATCGCTGAAGAGGTGCGCGAATATCTTGCTCAACTCGGTTTCCGCACATTGCAGGAAGCGGTTGGCTGTGTTGAGGCGCTCGATGTGAAGCATGCGGTGAACCATTGGAAGGCCCAAGGCCTCGACATTGAGCCGATCCTTGTCACTCCGCAAAATCCGTACAACCAAACTCGACATCACTCGGTTGCGCAAGATCACGGGCTGGTTGATGCACTTGACACGTCTCTCATTGCGCAGTGCGCAGAGGCAATTCAGTCTGGTTCGACAATCTCTGTTGAATCACCAATTTCAAACGTCAATCGCACCGTGGGCACCATGTTGGGTAGCGAAGTGACCAAGAGGTGGGGTGGCGCCGGTCTTCCCGACAACACCATTTCGCTTCGGTTTGAAGGTTCGGCTGGACAAAGTTTTGGTGCGTTCATTCCGCGCGGAGTAACCATGCAACTCTTCGGCGATAGCAACGATCACGTTGGTAAGGGGTTGTCTGGTGGCCGAATCAGCATTCGTCCAAGCGCACGTGCGCCGTTTGCTCCTGAAGACAACGTGATTGCTGGAAACGTCGTTGGTTACGGCGCAACTTCGGGACAGGTGTTCATCAACGGCATTGTCGGCGAGCGATTTGCTGTTCGCAACTCAGGGGCAACTCTGGTTGTTGAAGGTGTGGGCGACCATGCATGTGAATACATGACTGGTGGCCGTGCGGTTGTGCTTGGTACAACGGGTCGAAACTTTGCTGCAGGTATGTCGGGCGGTATCGCGTATGTCTATGACATGGACGATCAGTTCGCGTCGCGCGTCAACCCAGAGATGGTTGACGTCCTGCCACTTGACAAAGAAGATGCGCAGTGGCTGCACGACACGTTGCAAGAACACATCACAATGACCGAGTCGCCACGCGCAAAACAGATTGTTGCACAGTGGGATGCGTATTCAATCAAGTTCGTCAAGGTGTTGCCGCGAGATTACGCGCGCGTCATGGCAGTGTTGGCGAAAGCGTCAGCAGATGGTGTTTCAGAAGAGGAAACATCTCGACGAGTGATGGAGTCAGTCCATGGGTGAACCAACAGGATTTTTGAATTGGGAGCGCAAGACTCCGAAGCGTCGCTCAATTCCTGTACGCGTCACCGATTGGCGCGAAGTGTACGAACCATTTCCAAAAGATGAGTTGAATCATCAAGCAGGACGTTGCATGGATTGTGGAATTCCGTTTTGTAATAACGGATGTCCACTCGGCAACCTGATACCCGACTGGAACGACTTGGTGTACCGCGGACATTGGCGCGATGCAATTGAACGCCTGCATGCCACAAACAATTTCCCCGAGTTCACTGGCCGCTTGTGCCCAGCACCATGTGAGAGTGCTTGCGTTTTGGGAATCAACGAAGACCCGGTGTCAATTAAGCAAGTTGAAGTTGAAATTATTGATCATGCATGGAATGAAGGTTGGGTGCAGCCGTTCATCGCCAGCACCAAAACAGGTAAACGCATTGCGGTGGTTGGTTCTGGTCCTGCAGGTCTTGCAGTTGCTCAGCAACTTACGCGTGCAGGTCATGAGGTGGTTGTTCTTGAACGCGCCGACCGTATCGGTGGATTGTTGCGCTACGGAATTCCCGAATTCAAGATGGAAAAGAAGTACCTCGATCGACGCATAGAGCAGATGCGAGAAGAGGGAACCGAGTTCCGAACAAATGCCGCAGTTGGCGACAATGTTGATATCGATGTACTTGTTGCTTCGCACGATGCAATTGTTCTGGCTTGCGGTTCAACTATCGCGCGCGATTTGCCTGTGCCTGGGCGCGAGTTGCGCGGCATTCATCAGGCAATGGATTATTTGCCACTTGCCAACAAAGTGCAACAGGGCGACATGCCGTCATCACCGATTGATGCTCATGGCAAACATGTGGTGATTATTGGTGGCGGAGACACCGGCGCCGACTGTCTGGGTACTGCAATTCGTCAAGGTGCAGCTTCAATTACGCAGTTGGAAATCATGCCAATGCCGCCAGAAGTTCGCGCCAGCAATAACCCATGGCCTCAGTGGAGTTTGATCTATCGCACCTCTTCGGCACACGAAGAGGGTGGAGAGCGTGTATTCAGCGTGAACACCGAACGCTTCATTGACGATGGAAATGGAAATGTGAAAGCACTTGTACTCAACGAAGTGCAGATGGTGGATGGAAAGTTCGAAAACGTTCCTGGCACCTCGCGTGAGATTCCAGCGGATCTCGTGTTTCTTGCATTGGGTTTTGTCGGTCCAGACAAGGGAAATTGGATTGAGCGATTGGGTGTCAATCTTGATGCTCGCGGCAACATTGCGCGCACTGATGATTACCGAACAAATGTTCCCGGAGTTTTTGTTGCAGGTGACATGGGTCGCGGTCAAAGCTTGATCGTGTGGGCAATTGCAGAGGGTCGCGCATGTGCATCTGCTGTAGATATGCAGTTGATGGGTGAGACAACTCTCCCAGTGCCAATTGCCTCATCTGCCCGCCCGATGGTGTAGTCATCAATTACTCTGTACAGGTGATGAAGAGCCACCAGAAAGCCATCGTGCATGCAGTTGCTGTGCTTTCAGTAATTTCGGTACTTGCTGCGTGTAGTGCAGATGTCTCGGGTAGCGCAACAACCGTTGTGGCTGTGGAGTCAACAAATTTCCAAACCATTCCGCCTGTCAGTCCGACCACGGTTCCAGTTACCACCACATTGCCAATTGGTGCAGTTGGGGTAGAGCAGACCTACACGGTGTTGCCTGGTGACTCGCCAAGTTTGGTCGCAACAATCTTTGGTATCACGATGTCTGAACTGCTCATGTACAACGGCTTGGTTGCTTCTGGCCAGTTTCCGTTTGCGGGCTCAATCATCAAGATTCCGCCATCGGCGATGGTGCTCAACCCAATCGTGACTGCAAAACCAGACGTTGCCGCCGGCCCTGCCGCAGCGGGTTGCGACGCACGCCCAGCAGGCACGTATCAAATTGCAGCAGGTGACTCCATCTACGTCATTCGCAAAAAGTTCTGTGTTTCGCTTGGTTCATTGCTGAGTGCAAACAACTGGCCAAATTCAAGCGTCGGTATTCGCCCAGGACAGATCATCAACATTCCAGCTTCCGGCTCGTAAATCTGAATTAGCGAGCGGTGTTGCGACGACGTCGCGAGTGGCGTTCAATCGCCAAATCAATGAGTTCATCAAGTAACTCGCCGTAAGAAAGCCCAGATGCTTGCCACAATTTCGGATACATCGAGATCGGGGTGAAGCCAGGGATGGTGTTGATTTCGTTGCACAGAAATCCACGACCATTTTTCTCGTAAAAGAAGTCAACGCGCGCCATGCCTTCGGCGCGAAGTGTGTGGAAAATGACGATGGCGAGTTTTTGAACAGCCTCAATTTCATCAGCGGTGAGGTCTGCTGGGGCGAGCAACTTTGCTCCGTCGGTGATGTACTTATCTTCGTAATCGTAAAACTCGTTACCGGGAATGATTTCGCCCGGAACAGAAGCGCGAGCTACTTCATTGCCAAGAACTGCAACTTCAATTTCACGACCCGAAACTGCTTCTTCAATCACAATCCATTCGTCGTATTGCAATGCAGCGGCTGCAGCAGCTTTCAATTCTTCAGCAGTTTTGGCCTTCGACACACCAACCGAAGAGCCCATGTTTGCTGGCTTAACGAAGAGAGGCAGACCAAGGGTTTCGATCGCGTGCTTCAAGGATGCGTCATTGACATGTGATTCGCGGAGCGAAACGTAGTTTGGTTG
>JBJOOQ010000034.1:0-12675 GCA_046051205.1 Actinomycetota bacterium | reverse complement strand
TTCACGGGAATCTTGTGTCCGCCAGGAAGCGCCCACATGCAGCCGTTTTCGGTAGTGGCATCGTCGATAGCAAACCAAAAACCTACGACTGACTGCGGTTCAGTCCATAAGAAGGTGTGATCGGTGTGGCAGTTCACTTCGCCACCAATGCGTGGCTGTTTGAAGATGTACATGCTTTGCAACAACTTTGGATCTTGCATTCCAATTTGATTGGCCAACGCTGCAAGTTTTTCGTTGTGACTGAACTTGCTGAATTGTGGGTCGAGGTCGTGCATTGCGTGACCAAGTTTGTTTAAGCACAAATGTGCTTCGGCACGTAGTTTTCCTTGTTCATCAAATGCATCTTTTTCAAAGAAGCAACGGATCTTGTCGCCGCTGGAGAGAAAGTATTGATCGGCTGCGTGTTTAGCAGTGGAGTCTGCAGTAAAAATCGTTGCTTGTTCTGGAGAAGGTACATGTTCCTTGGCAAGTTGCATAGCTCGATCACGTAAGGCCAAGCACGCTTCTTCGCTTGCAAACTTTGGCAACACAACAAATCCATCGTTATGAAACTGTGCAAGCTGAGCATCGGTAAGAACTGGAGTCATGTTGAGTTACTCTCCAGCTGGATTTTCAAAATTGGAATGTTCAGGAAATGCAGCGGGTAGCAACACAGTCATTGGTGTTGGGACTCCTTCAACTTCCACTAACAGTTCTGCACCACCGTGTTCCCACAACAACTGTCGGCAACGACCACATGGCGTCACGTGTGTTCCATTTCCTACGCAAGTGACGGCGATGAGTCTTCCTCCACCGCCCATGTGTAGTTGGCCGATCATGGCGCACTCAGCACACAACGTGAGACCATACGACGCGTTTTCTACGTTGCAACCAGAGATGATTCGCCCGTCATCAACGAGTGCGGCGGCACCGACGCGAAATTTTGAATACGGAACGTATGCGTGTGTTGCGGCTTCGTTGGCAGCATTGCGGAGCGCTACCCAATCAATTGCAGGAGAGGCCATAACGCCACATTACTTGCGTCGGGTGCGTTCCACTTCTTCGACTGCAGCCATGACCTGGCTGCCCAGTTCGCGCACTCGTTGCACGGCACGCGCGTGATCAATCGTGAGTGCGCGCTTTTCATGCACGACGACTCGGCCATTGACCACAACGGAAGACACATCGCCTCGACCGGCAGCGGCAACGATTGCCACATGCGGGTCAAACACAGGAGTAAGTGATGGCGAGTCAACATCAAGCACGATGATGTCGGCAGCCTTACCAACCTCGAGAGAACCAATGAGGTGGTCGACATGGAGTGCTTTTGCGCCATTGATCGTTGCCATGCGCAGCACGTCGAGGGCTGGCAGCACTGTTGGATCATGTGAAGTGTTTTTCTGTGCGTAACCAGCGAGGCGCATCGCGAGCCATAAGTCCAAGTCGTTACCTGAAGCTGGACCATCGGTGCCAAGTGCAACATTGACTCCAGCTTTGTGCAGATCAAGAATTCGTGCCGTACCACTAGCCAGTTTTTGATTGCTGGCAGGGCAGTGGGTAACCGATGCGTGGTGATCGGCGATTAATTCGATGTCTTCGTCGGTGAGGTGCACGCCGTGTGCAAGCACTGCTTCGGTCAACAAGTCGGTGTCGGCAAGGACTTGGATTGGCGTCCGTCCATTGTGGCGATTGGCAACCAACTTCATTTCGCCGACGGTTTCCGATGCGTGCACATGAATATGAGCGCCGTGCTTTTCAGCCAATGCTGCAATGCGCAACAAGTGGTCTTCGCCAAGGAGATAGGTGCTGTGTGGGGCAAGCCAATTCAATGTGTCGTTTCCAGCAGCATGTGCTGCGGTAAGCCACTCATCGGACCATTCCATACGCGCATCGAATGGAAGCGGTTCGGGGCCCTCTGATTCCAGCAAGTTCGGAGCAGAGAAAATTCGCGCGCCACTGCGAGCTGCAACTTCTTGCGCCGCATCTGGCAAGTAGTACATATCGAGCGTGGTGGTAATTCCTCCGAGTAACGATTCAAGGGCTCCGAGTTCGGTGCCGGCGACCACAGCGTCGTGATTCAAAATACTGATTTCTGCAGGCATCAAGCGCGCAAGGAAATCTTCCAAGTTCATGTCGTCGCCAAGTCCGCGAAACAACGTCATGCCCAGGTGCGCGTGTGCATTTACAAGGCTAGGCATCACGATTCCACCGCGTGCATCTATCACGGTGGTTGCTGTGTGAGCAACAGATCCTGAAACAATCTCGCGGATCAATCCGTTTTCGTCAACCACGATGGTGGCGTTATCAATAATGCTGCCTTGTGCGTCGACGGTGACAACACGAGCATTAATAATCGCAAGCATGTCTGTGCTCATACGTTGAGTTTTCCTTTTTGTTGATCGAAGGCAACGAGAACACGTCCCAAAAGATCGCCGACTTTCTTCGAAGAATCTTTGCCAACCTGAATTACTTCTTCGCCAGAAAGTTTGTTTCCGCTGAGGCCTGATGCAAGGTTGGTTGCTAGCGATAATGCCAACACATTCATATCCAAGTGGCGAGCAGCAATGGTTTCGAGCACGGTGGACATTCCCACCATTTCGGCGCCCCATGTTGCTGCCATGCGAATTTCTGCAGGTGTTTCAAAATGAGGACCATGAAGTCCTAAATACACAGCTTCATTGATTCCTGGCTCCACAGAACGAACGAGTGCACGCAACGATTCGTTATATGCATCGGTGAGATCAACAAAACGGCCTGCAAGTGGTGCGGGTGCATTGTCGCCAGTAAGCGGAGAATGTGCGGTGAGGTTGATGTGATCACGAATGACCACTGGCGTTCCCACATTCCAATCGCTGCGCAAACAACCAGCACCGTTCGTCAGCACCACAGTGCGGCAACCAAGCGCGAAAGCCGTGCGCACTCCATGCACAACTGCGTGCACTCCACGGCCTTCATATAAGTGTGTTCGGCCCGTAAGCAGCAGAACTGGCGTGGTGCCGATGCAAATGGACTTCAGCGCACCACCGTGCCCGAGAGCGGTTGGTTTTCTGAAACCCGGAATATCAGCGACATCTAATGTCAGCACAGGCGTAGTGGACATTGCTTCGAGTGCGGGCACCGATTCTGCCCAGCCAGACCCAAGCACCACGAGCACCTGGTGCTCGGCTGGAAATGCAGCACGAATGACCGATGCTGCGCTTTCCGCTAGCGCAAACGCTTCATGCACCGCGTTTTCCATAACCCAATGCTACGCAGGGGTTTCGCCTTTGCTTGTCTTCGCCTGTAAAGTCGATTGCCATGACCACCACAACGATTTCGTCATCAACGCAAGTACTCGCCGACCTCTTTCCACGTCGCGATTCCCGTAGTCGAGCCATTACGCAAGATGCAGTCTTGGTTGTTGGCTTTGCACTGCTCACCGCACTTGCTGCACAGATTGAAATTCCATTGGGCTTCACACCAGTTCCACTTACGGGTCAAACATTTGCTGTGTTGCTCTCTGGTGCTGTGCTTGGCATGCGCCGCGGCTCACTCAGTCAGTTGGTGTACTGGTTTGCGGGTCTTGTCGGTCTTCCGTTCTACTCAGGTGGTGCAGGTGGTTGGGAAAAGGGAACCGGCGCAACCATGGGTTACCTCGTTGGCTTTGTGATTGCTGCTGGCGCAATTGGTTACTTGGCAGAAAAGAAACACGATCGCAATTTTGCAACGTCACTTCCAGCGATGTTGCTCGGCTCCACCATCATCTACGCGTTCGGAGCAACGTGGTTGTCAATTCATTTGAATGTGCCATTGGCAAATGGTGAGCAAAACGCAATCAACATGGGAGTTGCACCGTTCTTGGTTGGTGACTTACTGAAAGCACTTGTTGCGGCTGGCTGCACCACATCGGTGTGGGCGGCAATTTCAAAAATCAAATAGTTTCGCGCTGCGCGTTACTTCTTTGTTCTTTCCAGTTCGTACAACACTGCTTCTGAGGATTTAGATACCCACAACCCAGCACCTGCTTGTACGAAGTATTTCGACAAGCGATTGCGGTACCAGTCCCCGGTGCGCGAGTGAATGTCTAGATCGGTTGCCACTTTGTCTACGACGTGGCGCAAATCAGATTTGGTTGGAACTTCAAGGTAGAGAACATGTCGTGTTGCTTTCGCAAGATTACGAATTGCCGACTCTGCCTGTTTGTCACCAAGGTATTGCAACACGCCGTGACAGACGACGAGGTCAAACTTGGTGCTTGGCGCCCACGTGCCAATGTCGTGTTGCTCATGACCGTATTTCTCGCAGGCATGCTCGCTGATGTCGGTTGACAGTCGCTTAACTTTTGGATAATTCTCGGCGTACCAATCGCGCCAGTAACCAAGACCTGCTCCCACATCGAGCACGGAGCGAACGGGAACGTCCCACCATGCGCACATGTTGTGCACGGAATTGGCAAGCAGTGCCACCTTCTTGCGGCTGTGCACCGGGGTGCTCGAATAGAACCGCTTGTAATACGACGCGTCAAATTGCTTTCGTGGCATGCATCTTGTGTAGCAGGTACGGGCTCGGGCGTTACGATCATTGCGAGCGCATTTCCGCGCAACCATTGGAGGAACCCCATGTCGATGTATGCACACAAGATCAACCCACTTACTGGCTCAGGTGATGTCCTTGGAGGCCAGCAAGGCAAGGTCACGTTGTTGGTGAATGTGGCTTCAAAGTGTGGTCTCACACCTCAATACACCGCAATGCAACAGCTCCAAACCGATCTTGCAGCAAAGGGTTTCTCCGTTATTGGAGTGCCGTGCAATCAGTTCCTTGGACAAGAGCCAGGTTCCGCCGAGGAAATTGTGGAGTTTTGCGCTGCTACCTACGGCGTGTCTTTCCCGCTAACCGAGAAGGTGGAAGTAAATGGTGATGCTCGTCACGGACTTTTTGCTGCACTCACAGAAGTTGCAGATGGCGAGGGCTACACCGGAGACATTCGTTGGAACTTTGAAAAGTTTGTGTTGGACCGCGAAGGAAATGTTGTTGCGCGCTTCCATCCACAAGTAGCACCTGATGCTCCTGAAGTACTTGCTGCAATCAATTCGGCACTTGGCTGAACCATTCTTTAGGTAACTTCATGACTTCACGCTCAGTCACCGTCGCTGCAATTCAGATGTCAATGGCAACTGATGTTGCTACCAATGTTGCTACCGCGGAACGATTGGTTCGTGTTGCCGCCAAATCTGGTGCACAAGTCATTTTGATTCCAGAGTTGTTTGAAGGTCACTACTTTTGCAAAGACCAATTGGTCAGTGAACTTTCACGAGCATTGCCTGTCGAAGGTCATCCAACGATTGCGCATTTTCAACACCTTGCGAAAGAACTTGGCGTTGTGTTGCCAATCAGTGTGTACGAACGAGCAAACAATGCGCTGTTCAACACGGTTGCGATGGTTGACGCTGATGGCTCAATGCTTGGCATCTATCGCAAGAGCCACATTCCAGACGGGCCTGGTTACACCGAGAAGTATTACTTCAGCCCGGGTGACACCGGCTTCCGTGTATGGAATACGCGGTTCGGAAACATTGGCGTCGGAATTTGTTGGGACCAATGGTTTCCAGAAGGTGCACGCGCGATGGCGTTGTTAGGTGCAGAGATGTTGTTGTATCCAACAGCAATTGGCAGTGAGCCACCGAACCCGAAATGGGATTCCTCGATGCATTGGCAGCGAGTGATGCAAGGACACGCAGGTGCGAACCTGATGCCGGTTATTGCGGCCAACCGCACTGGTCGTGAAGTAGGAGTAAACACCGAAATTACGTTTTACGGTTCGTCGTTCATTGCCGATGCCACGGGTGCAAAGGTTGCTGAAGCAAATCGCGAAGAAGAGACGGTGCTTACCGCAACGTTTAACCTCGACGAAATTCAAGCAATGCGCTCTAGTTGGGGATTGTTCCGCGATCGTCGCCCAGAGCTCTATGTTCCTTTGCTGACGCTGGATGGCGGAGTTGAAGAAAGCCTCGGAGACGATTTTTCGTGAAAATGCCTGGCGAATTCGCCCCTCATGAGCGAACCGTCATTTGTTGGCCATCTCGGCATGATCTCTACGGCGATCACATTGGTGACGCCCGATTAGCCCACGCAGCATTGGCAAAAACCATTTCCGGGTTTGAACCAGTGACCATGATTGCAAATGCGCAAGACGCAGAACGCGCTCGTTTGCTGTGTGGAGATGCGGTTGAAGTGGTTGAACTTCCATTAGATGATTCGTGGTTTCGTGATACCGGCCCTATCTACGTGTTTGATGGCGACAAACGAATTGCCGGTAACTGGGTATTCAACGGATGGGGAAACAAGTTCGTTCCATTCGACAAAGACGCGGCGCTCGCACATTCTTTTGCCGAACTCATGGGTCACGAAGTTCGCAACATCGACATGGTGTTTGAAGGCGGTTCGATCACTGTTGATGGAACGGGATTACTTGCCACAACCGAGCAGTGTTTGTTGAATCCAAACCGCAACCCAAACCTGTCGCGCGAACAAATTTCCGCCACCATGAAGCACGAACTTGGCGCAACGGAAGTGATGTGGTTGCCACATGGTTTATCGCTCGATGAAGACACCGACGGTCACGTCGACAACGTCGCGTGCTTTACTGCGCCAAAGACATTGGTGATGCAGGGATGCGATGATAAATCAGTAAGTGACTTTGATCGACTTGCTCAAAACCGTCGCGTTGCTGAAACATTTGATGTAACTATGCGTGAGGTACCGGTGCTTCCGCGCATAGATGTGCACGGGGTAACGGTGCAGGTTCCATACCTCAACTTCTATTTAGTAAACGGTGCAGTCATTGTTCCTGTGTGCGGTCATGCTGCAGACGACGACATGTTGGCGCTGATTGCTGAATTTGTTCCCGATAGGCAAGTAGTTGGCTTGGACGTTGGAGCCATTCTTGCGTTTGGCGGTGGTGGCATTCACTGCATCACGCAGCAAATTCCCGCACTCTAATTACGCGTCAAACAGGTGCGTCCATGTGGCGCAGTGGAGTGACTTGTTTTGGCAAGTTGTCCCACATGTCAGCAAGCAAACTCTCACGCATGGCTTTTGCCTTCGGATCACTCCACAGGTTCACATGTTGTAGTGGGTCGTGCGTGAGGTCGTAGAGCTCGCCTTCGCCGGCCTCGTTCATCGTGCCTGGTAACGCAGCAGTGCACACCCAGTTGTCGCGACAGATAGTGCGCAGGTGCACAATTTTTCCGAACAACACGCTGTCCCATTCAGTAAGCACACGCTCGTGTCCAAGCGATGTTGCATCGTTATCGGTGTGCGGCAATCGCGGTGCCTCGACATAACTTGGTTGTTCGAGCCCAGCAATGTGAGCAAATGTTGCAGCAAGGGACACAAGCCCTACAGGTGCGCTGACTCGGGCTGGTTCAATGTTGGAGCTTGGGGCTGGTCGCCAAATGAGCGGCAGTCGCATGAGCGCATCCACGTGGTACGGGCCCTTGAATAAGAAGCCAAAATCGCCCTGAAATTCGCCGTGATCGGTGGTGTACAACACGTCGAGGTCGTTGCCCCAACCGCGGGACTCGATTGCTTTCATGACCGAGCCAATGGCTTCATCAATGAGTTCGTTTTCTACGTGCGTGTAGGCATTGACTTCGCGTACCTGGTCGGCAGTCAGCGTTGAAGGCACCCATTTCGCTGGTGCTTCGTAGTTGGAAACAAAGGTGCCGTCGTACCAACCGCGCCAATGACGCAATTTGGCATCAATAACTTTTTCGCGCTTTGTTGCATCGGCAATGTAACCCTCTGGCAACTCAAGATCTTTCCAATTCACGCGATGCATTTCTGATGCAGGTGGATCCCACGGATGATGTGGGTCAGGAAAACTCATCCAGCAGAACCAATCACGATCATCTGGAAGCGATTGCAACCATGCGATTGTGCGTTGAGCAACCCATTCGGTGTGGTACCACTCGCGCGGAATCGGGTTCACTTTTACTTGAGGTGCATTCGTATCGCCGCCGCCTTCAGCATTTACCTGTAGTTCGCGATCAAGAACGTTGTAATAGTTGCCAACTGTTTCAGGATGATTTGCGCGGATCCATTGCGAATAGTGCAATTGGCCTGCAGCACCGTGTGTTGCAAGCTCCATGTGATCGAAGCCGCGATGCGGGTCGTTCGGATTGTCAGTGTTAATGAGTTCCGCGCCTAAACGGTTTTCAGTAAATCGCAAAAATGGATCAAGCAGTGGTTCGAAGTGCGCTTTGCCAATGAGCGCGGTTGCATAACCAGCACCACGCAGGTCGGCAGCAATACTCGGCGCATCTTCGGGAAGCGGAACGCCATTCATCCACACACCGTGAGTACTTACATGTTGACCGGTGAGCATGGTGCTTCGAGATGGCATGCACACCACGTTTTGTGGATGCGCGCGATCAAAGGTAATTCCGGCGCGACTGAGAGCATCAATAACTGGCGTGCGTGCGATGGTGCCGCCGTTGCATCCGAGTGCGTCGTAACGCTGTTGATCGGTAGTGATAAAGAGAATTTTGCGACCCATTATTTACCGTCAAACATTTCTTTTACTTTCGCAATGCCAATCGAAGCAGCTCCAGCGATAGGAAGCGCCAGCACTTCGGGTTCCATGTCGGTGGAGTACATGAGCATGCAGCGGTTCGGACCATCTGCAATGACATCAACCGTTCCTAGGTGGAAAGTGATGAATGGATTGTTCACGATCTTGTATTGGAAACGACGCAGATCATGATCGAGAGTGATGATGTCCTCTTCGAACGTGATTCCGCCCGCGAGGGTGATCCAGCGCTTGTTTCCCTCAACTCGCGTGCTGGTGATGGGAAACCATTCGTGCAGTTTTTCAGGCTGGCCAACAAAGGCCCACACTTTGTCGGCGCTGCAGTTGATGAAGTCGCTACGACGGATGGAACCCATGGGTAAAAACTACTTGCAGCGCTGTTGATTTAAGAACTCAGGTAATCACCCAATTGATTTCGGGTTGATTGTGATCGGCAAGAGCACGATTGGCCTGTGAAAACGGGCGAGAACCAAAGAATCCGCGATGCGCAGAAAGCGGAGATGGGTGTACAGAAGTGATCACGGTGTGGTGCTGGTCGATGAGCGACGTTTTCTTGCCAGCGTGTGCACCCCACAACACAAACACGATGTGTTCCTGGCGCGAACCGAGGTACGAAATGATGGCATCGGTAAACGTTTCCCATCCGTGTCCAGCGTGCGAACCTGCCTCACCTTCGCGAACGGTGAGCGTTGAATTGAGCAAGAGCACTCCTTGCTTTGCCCACTCTTCGAGGTTTCCGTGCGATGGAAGAGGAATATCAAGGTCGCTGTGTAATTCGGCATAGATATTTCGGAGTGATGGTGGAATACGAGTTCCATGTTGAACGGAAAAACTCAAACCGTGTGCCTGTCCAGCACCGTGATATGGGTCCTGACCAACGATCACTACACGAACAGCGCCTGGTGGGGTGAGCTGTAATGCAGCGAAGACTTCGCGTTCAGACGGAAAGACGGTAACGGCTTTGCGCTCTCGCAAGACAAACTCGCTGAGGTCTGCGAAATATGGCTGCGAGGTTTCGTTGCGCAGTACTTCGCGCCACGACTCTGGAACGTTCATCCGCCAAATGCGCGGTACACACGCTCAAATGGACCGATACCAAATTTGCGGAAGTACAGCGAAGATATCGGAACTGCGGTGAGGTAAAAAGCAAGGCTCAGCACAAGCGCTGTGTCAAGACCAGTTGGTCTTACCCAGTCCAGCCAGTTCACAACAAGGTTGAAGATAAACACGTGTGCGAGATAGATCGACAGTGTCATTTGTCCAGTGCGTGCAAGAAACGCAACTGCTTGATGATCTTCTCGTGAATCGGTAATGAGAGAAACTATGCAGAACGCGAGCAATGCAACAGCCAAAGTGGCAGTGACATGAAGTACCGAATGATCGTGGTTGTTCGTGGAGAGCACACGCTGAAGCACATAATCGGTTCGCGTCGCAATTGAATCGGGCATGGCGAATGTGCGAATGAAATAGGTGATCAGCAACGTGACACCGGACCACACCATGATCTGAGTGCGCAGCTGCGCGAGCCGTTGAAGGCTTCTTCCCAGGATGATTCCTGCGCAGATAAATGTGATCCACGGAAAAACTGGATGTGTGTAATCAAAAAAAGTTCGGATCAGTAAATTGCGCGGTGAATTAGGAGTGGGCGATAGCCACTGAGTGAAGTCGCCCTCAAAAGACCGATTTCCACGCCAGGCAGTAAGCCCTGTTGAAACCGCAATAGAAACGACCGAAACGGCAATAAGGCTGCGGTTAGACCAGGTGCAAATGACGGCTGCAATCAGGAAAAACGCACCGTAATAGAACAAAATCGTCCCCGGCCAGATCCATTGCACAGCAGCCCCAACCGCGTAGAGAAACAAACCTCGGCGCGCCAGTTTCATTTGTGCTGCTCGAATAAGTGCAGCATCTCCCGATTGCATTGCGCTCTGCACTAGCAACGCAATGCCCATTCCTGCAACCAGTACAAATGTTGCAGCAAATCGAGTGGTCAGGATTCCCGATAGCGGATTAAAGATGCGTTCGGCAAATGAGGGACGCGGAGGATAAAACGCTGCACTCTTATTGAGGTATGCGTGGTAGTTCATCACCACGACGCCAACGAGAGCAATGGCGCGTGTGACGTCCAAGCTCGGTATTCGAGATGGACGAATATCGGTGGTGGTTATTCCCACGAAATCGTGTCAGCACTCACACGGGTGAGTGGTTGTTGGACGTCAACGCTTTCGCCAACGCGTGGTACGGGTTGACCAACAGGAATAAACAACATGCTGCTGTGCATGTATGGAGGTTCAACGAGTGCAACGCGTTGCTGCGCAAAATGGAACGGACTTCCTACTCCAACGATTTCGCTCACTCCATGCGCTGATCCTGCTCCAACAATCACAATGTGTCCGCTTCCAGGAAGTGCGGTCGATCGGTAGCCAGCTGATCCACCGTCAACTGCGTGAACATCAAGTACCTCAGCGGTCAGTTTCATCATTGACTTGTCGCCTAACCACAAGGCAGTGCCCATGCGTGAAACAAATGTGCGGTTCGGGAACTGTGAACGCAACAAACCGATTTGCTCGGCAGTGATATGGCTTACGTACACCGGAAGATTGTCGTGTAACAATTCCATCCAACATGACACTTCGCCACTGCGGTCCTGTCCGTCGATATTGAGTGGTGGATGAATAGACCAGCCAACAACATTCAGCGATGCATTGGTGCACGCAGACTGCAGTGCAGCAAGTTCGTTGCCGGTAACGCCAAAGCGCTGCATGGTGGACTGCAACTTAATGAGCACGCTGCCTTGCCAATTACAAGAACGAAGTGCTGCAACATGTTCAATCGATCCAACAGTGAGCACAGCATGTGCTGGAAGCGAACTCGGCAGATGTGTGCCAGCGGGTGTGAGTACAACCGGGGTAAGTGATGAGGGAACATCGGTGGCTTCGTAGACAGTTCCCACTGCAACGTGATCGGCAAGGTGTGCTGCTTGTTCAAACAAAATCGGGCGGCCAAATCCGTAGCCATTTCCCTTGACCACGGGTAATACGGTTCCGTGCTGAGAAGCAGTGTGTCGAACGTGATCTAGCCATGCCTGGCGATTCACGGTGAGGCGCAAAGTCATTGGCATTGACGGTATCTGAAATTGACCTTTAGGCTTTTGGAATGGCGAAAATCTTCAGTTTCCCAAACCCCGTAAATGAAACATCGGCGCGCATTGTTGCGGGTGGAGCAGTGATTATGGGAGTTGCCTACGCGGTCACAGGTAACGGCTGGATCCTCGTTGCACTGACGTATGGGTTTATCGCGCGGGTACTCAGTGGCCCAATGTTTAGCCCGCTTGGCCGAATTGCGACACAAGTGATTACACCGCGACTGTCTTTCAAGCATCGACTCGTACCTGGCCCGCCGAAGCGATTTGCACAAGGTGTTGGAGCTGCATTCACGATTACAGCATCCATCTTGTACCTCGCAGGCGCGCATGGTGCTTCGCAAGTTGTCATTGCAGCACTGGTTGCTGCAGCGTTTCTCGAGAGCGTGTTTGCCGTGTGCCTTGGTTGCATCGCGTTTGGTTACCTCATGAAATTTGGAGTCATTCCACAAAGCGTGTGTGAGGAATGCAATAACTTCACGCCTCGCTCGACGCCGACCTCTTCACTGTAGGAATAAGCGGCGCGGCATTCCGCGTTGCAACAACGCCTTTCCACACTCCTGCACCGTAGGAGGCGTTGTCCAACATTTTCATCAATGCAAACCGCACAACATCCAGATGCGGTCGTTTCGTCCACCATTCATATACGGCAGGTGCTAGCGCAGCGGCAACGAATATCAATCGGAGTCGCTGCGAAAATATCGCAAGCACTAGTGCAATCGGCCACCACACTCGGCTGATTGCATGTGCAACGGACAGACCGCTTTTTGCCGTTCCATGAACTGAAATATTGACACTTTCGCTTTTCAATTGTGGAAACTTGCGAAGCTTCTTCGCGGTCGATGCTCCTGCGACAATCGCAACGCCAAGCGCAACAAACGGCATGCCAAGAGCAACGAATAACCACGTTGATGCCTGCCACACGTTGAGCTTGACCGGGGCAAGTTTTCCTGTATGTCGTTTTGCTAATAGCGCAGCCGATTCT
>JBJOOQ010000033.1:0-12717 GCA_046051205.1 Actinomycetota bacterium | reverse complement strand
TCCTTCTCTGCCAATTTCGCGGCGGAAGTGATCGAGATCGTTTTCGTCGAGGCGTCCTTCAAGAAACGCGCGAGCATAAATACCCGGTGCTGCGTGTCCCTGGAAATAAATGTGGTCACCGGCATTGCCGTGGTCTTTGCCACGGAAGAAGTGATTGAAACCAACTTCATACAACGAAGCCGACGATGCGTAACTGGAAAGGTGTCCGCCAATTCCTTCTGCGTTTGAGTTTGCGCGCACCACCATGACCGCAGCGTTCCAGCGGATGTACGCGCGAATGCGGCGCTCGATGTGTTCGTCGCCGGGGAACCATGGCTCGTGTTCGCGAGCGATGCTGTTGACATATGGCGTAGAGACTGTTGCAGGAAAACTCACCTGGGCTTCGTGGGCACGTTCAAGCAACCGCGAAAGCAAATACCGAGCACGATTCTTGCCGTGAGTTTCCACTACAGCGTCGAGTGAATCGAGCCATTCTGCTGTTTCTGTTGGATCAGCATCAGGTAACTGATGAACGGAACCATCAAAGATCATGGGGTCATTCTCGCAGACTTACCAGTGGGTACCCATTCGGAGTGCGCGCATCAGCAAGTATCTATCTGATGATTGTGATCTATACAGACGGCGCATGTTCGGGAAACCCTGGTCCAGGTGGCTGGGCGTGGGCGACCGCACCTACGGGCGAGCCAAGTGACACAGGTGGAGAAGCACATACAACAAATCAGCGCATGGAAATCATGGCTGCCATGGAGGCACTACGTTCACATGTGGACCACGAAGGTCCAATTGAAATTCGTTCGGATTCAACCTATGTCGTTCACTGTTTCCGCGACTCGTGGCATGTTGGTTGGAAAAAGCGAGGCTGGAAAAACTCGCAGCGTCAACCCGTTGCAAACAGGGATTTGTGGGAACCATTTATTGAGATGGTGCTTGCTCGAGGCGACGTCATCTTTACATGGGTGAAGGCGCATAACGGAGAGCAAATGAATGAGCTTGTCGATGCGCTGGCTGTAGCGGCATCCACTGGTTATAAGACGAAATAGCGAGAATCGCTCGGTTTCGCCACGACCGATGTGGTTGCGTAGTCTTGACCCATGGATCTCAACGGAACAAGCGCAATCGTTACTGGCGGAGCATCGGGAATTGGTGAGGCATGCGTTCGCTTGCTGGCCAAGCGTGGTGCAAAAGTAGTTATCGCCGACATTCAAGAAGAAAAGGGCAATGCATTGGCCAAGGAAGTTGGCGGTGCATATTGCAAAGTTGATGTCACCAATACTCAAGACATCATCAACGCAACCGAAATGGCCAAGTCGATGGGTCCAATTCGCGCCTTGGTGAACTCGGCCGGAATTGGTTGGGCGCAACGCACAGTTGGCAAAGATGGCTCATACGAGTCGGCAGCGAACTTGGATGCGTTTAAGAAAGTTGTAGCCATCAACTTGGTTGGCACATTCGACTGCATTCGCATTGTTGGAACTGCAATGAGCACCAACGAGCCACTTGCTAACGGAGAACGTGGTGCAATTTGCAACATGGCTTCGGTCGCTGCATTTGATGGTCAAATTGGTCAAGCTTCATATTCGGCTTCGAAGGGTGGAGTTGTGGGCATGACCTTGCCAATCGCTCGCGATCTTTCAGCAATTGGTATTCGTGTAAACACCGTTGCTCCAGGATTGATTGACACACCGATTTATGGTGAAGGCGAAAACAGTGAGCAGTTCAAGCAGAACTTGCAAAAGGGTGTGCTCTTCCCACAACGCCTTGGTTATCCAGAAGAGCTTGCATCAATGGTTGTTGAAACCATCACCAACAGTTACATGAATGCCGAGACGATTCGCGTCGACGGTGGCATTCGCATGCCGCCTAAGTGATGTAGCGAGCAGCGTGGCAATGAACCACGTTCTGCATCAGCATCCATTTACGCCATGTGATCAGTTGCCCAATGATGACGTCTCTACTTTCCGTGCTTTAGCAATCCCCGAAGAGATCTTGCCAAGTGAAGTTGGTGATCAGTTTCGCCATCGCATGGGAACGAAGCCTTTGGACGTTGCTCAATGGCTGCCAAGCGACGAAGAAACCGCACCAACCATTGCAATGAAACGCGAGTTGTTACGCGACCGACGAGATGAAGTGGTTGGTCTGGTTGAGGACGGAATCGATGCGGCGGAAGAGGCAGCAATGCTTATTGCCGAGTTCTGTGGAGTGCCATTGCAAGCACGTGGAATTGATGCGTTAGTTGAAGCCGCATTGCTTGTCGCCGACGACATCGTGGTGATGCAGCCAAAGAGTGTTGAAGGCGGCGAACAGCAATTAGTGGTTGTTGCAGGTGTGGTGTGCTCGCCAAGTCGTTGGAGCATTCAAACAAAACTCAACAGCAACATGATGGCCGTGCATGTGCCAGTACCGCAATACGCAGATCACGTTGGTAAAGCCGTTGACACAACGTTGTCAAGGTTGCGCGCTGACCAACCAATGGTTCGATCGAATTGGACTATTGAGGACCACTGTGCCTTGTTCCAACCTGTTGCACCGAGTAGGCCATTAGTGCAAGACCCATCGCAGTTATGGATTCGAATGGAGCGACAGACGCTTCGCGCATTGCCACAAACCGGCGGCTCGATGTTCACTATTCGCACATATCAGCAACCGATTACGGAATATGTGGCACGTGGAAAAGATGTGGCGACAACGTTGTTTTCATTAGTGAAGCGGTTGCCTGATGATGTTGCAAAATACAAGTCTCTGTTGCATTACCGCGAGGCGTTGCTCGCTTGGCTCGAGCCAATTACAAAATAATCAGGTGGTGTAGTCGGCGTTGATGCGCACGTAACCATCGGTGAGGTCACAGCCCCACACGGTTGCTTCAGCTGAACCAGTATTCAGGCTTATGTGAATGCGAACATCAGCACCCTTCATATATGTGCTGAGTTCGCTTAGCCCCTGCTCGTTTACTTGTGTTGGGTACACCTCTTGGGCGCCAAAGCGAATGACCACTTGCTCTTGGTCTATGTCGGTGAACTGGCTGCATTTGCCAACAGCCATTGCCACGCGACCCCAGTTTGGGTCGGCGCCATGCACTGCAGTTTTCACAAGAGGAGAGTTGACGATGGCCTTGGCAATCGTTTTCGCCTGTTCATAATTGCGCGCATTGTCAACATGGACTTCAATCAGTTTCTCTGCACCTTCGCCGTCGCGGGCAACTTGCTTGGTGAGTGACAGCGCAACTTCGTAGAGCGCAGATTCAAATGCTGAAATGTCAACGTTTCCTGCAGCGCCACTTGCAAGAACAATTGCCGTATCGCTAGTTGAGGTGTCGGTGTCTACTGAAACGCAATTAAACGTTTTTGAAATGACGCGTTGGAAAACACCATTCAACTCACTCGGTGCAATATCGGCGTCGGTAAACATCATGGTGATGAGCGTTGCCATGTTTGGCTCAATCATTCCAACACCTTTTGCAACACCAACCACGCGTGCGCTTGACCCGGCCACAACGCATTCGGCAACTTTGCTCACCGTGTCGGTGGTCATGATTCCGCGGGCAACGTCGTCTGCTGATGTGCCCTGTGGTTGCACAGGAAGTGCGGCAAGTCCTGCACGAACCTTGTCCATTGGGTATTGACGACCAATTACTCCGGTGGATGCAATGAGCACATCACGTGGATCACATGCCAATGCTGATGAAACTCCTGCAACTACTTCGCGCGCGTTGCTCATTCCTGCCTCGCCAGTTGCGACGTTGGCGTTCTTCGAAATGACAACGACTGCTTTGGCCTTGTGGTCTGCAATATGTTCGCGACTTACGACAACACTTGGTCCAGCAAAGCGACTTTGTGTGAACATGCCGGCAGCCGAACACACCGTGTCGGCTACGACGAGCGTGAAATCGTCTGTGGCATCTTTAATGCCCACATTTGCTACGTGAGCCCGAAATCCTTGGGGAAGCGAAATGGCCATGATTACGAAGCGAAATGCTGCTCAATGTTTTCGAGAGTCTTCTTCATGGCGTTCTCATTGCTCTTCATCGAGCCCCGCAGTTTGAGAATGAGAATTGACTTACTTCCGTTGTAATCAAACTGCTCAGTAACTTTTGTGCCACCATCAACAGGTTCAAGGATGTAACGCCAGATATGACCACCGAAATGCTGCCAAGCAATGCGGCGATTTTCGTCAAACTCCACAACGGTGTTGGTCATTTTGTAGGGAACACCGATCTTCATGTTCATTGCAAACTTTGCACCGAGAGATAAGCGTGGTGGAGCAGAAACCTGTGCTGCTTTGACGCTGCCAGAGCCATCAATCTTTGAGTGTTGGCGTGGGTCAGCAAGAATTTCGAAAATCAAACCAGGAGCTGCAGGAATAAAGCGCTCAACAGAGACGATTTTGCTTTTTGTGTCGTGAGTCATGCCCTCAGGCTAGGCGAGAGACCGAACAACAGCTTCACCGCATCGTCGCCCTGAATACATGGCGCCCTGCAATGAGCCGGTATCTCTGTGATCACCGCAAACGAATAGACCATTGCCAAGATCGACGCGCTGCTTAGGTGAGAACGGTGGTTTCTGAACTGGTCCACCGTGGTTAATGACGTAGGTGCGCAAATGCTTCCAATCGTCTACTTGTGACCCCCACCATGATCGAAGCTGTTTGCGGCTCATTGCCTCTAGGTCGCCTTCGGTGACTCCAGGAAGTGCAGCAACAATGAGGTGCTTGTCTGCAGGCGCATACGACGGCGCAACATTGCTGATTACTGCAACATTGAGGACGGGTCCGTTTCCGGTGCCATCGAGAACTACGTACTTTTCTTTTGTTGGGGGAGTATCTGCTGAAAAGTAGACACACCCAACTTTTCGTGATTCAACTATTGGAATATCAAGAAGCGAAGAAGCAGTTGGTCCGTCAGTGGCGACGACAACTGCGCGAGCAGTAATGCTTTCACCAGATGCAAGCGTGACCTTTGTGCCATCAACCGTGCTTACACGTGTGTTGAGATGAATGGTTCCTTCGGAAAGCCTGCTTGCCATTTGTAACGGAAGTGCGTGCATGCCGCGCGATGGCAGCACGCTTTGACCTTCGCTGAGTGATTTGAAAATCACGTCAAACATACGTCGCGACGTCGCGAGATGCGGATCGAGTTGTATCCCGCCGAAGAGCGGCCTAAAAAATCGATTGATGATTTTGGTAGAGAAACCAAATGCCCGCAGTGCTACATCTGTTGATACGTCTTGACCGCTGAGGAGGACCGCAGACTTGCGGCGCAAAACACGTGCGCGTAGCACCACAATTCGCGCCTTGTCGAACACGCTGCCAATTGGGGCGAATGCCGTAGTGGCAAGTGTTTGAGGTTTGCGAAATGGGTCAGAAACTGCATGTCCTTTGCCGTTTCGCCATACAAGTGCACCGGGATCAAAGGGTCGAAGATCAAGCGCGCGCATGTCGACTTGTGTCTGCAGTTCTGGGTACGCAGTGAGCATCACTTGAAAACCACGGTCTAGTTGAAAACCATCCACGATGTCAGTGCGAACTCTTCCACCAACAGCGTCACTGGCTTCGAGCACGATGACAGAAAGCCCGTGTCGCTGTATCTCGCGCGCTGCTGAGAGTCCTGCAAGGCCAGCGCCGACGATCACTACGTCACATTGTGATGGAAGGGACATTACTTAGAGAGTAGTGAGCGCAGCGCACTTTCTAGAGTGGTGTGCTTAAACACGTACCCGCTCGCATTCAGCGCTGCTGGAATTACTCGCTGACCGGTAAACAGCAGTGCATCTGCAAGTTCGCCACCAAGCAATATCTTCGGAGCAAAAGTAGGAACTGGCACAATGGCCGGACGCTTCAGAACCGATGCAAGCACTTTGGTGAACTCAGCATTGGTTACAGGGTTCGGTGCAGTCAGGTTGACCGCGCCGCTGACATTTGCGGTGAGCAAGTATTCAATCGCGCCAATTTCGTCATCGATGGAAATCCAACTTTGCCATTGCTTGCCATTGCCGAATTTTCCGCCTACGCCCAACTTGAAGAGCGGTAGCAATTTCTTGAGTGCTCCACCTTTTGGAGAGAGAACAATTCCCGTGCGCAAATACACCGTGCGAACGCCTGCATCCACTGCCGGCTTTGCAGCAGCTTCCCATTGTTCACATACTTCGGCAAGGAATCCGGTTCCATGCGTGCTTACTTCGGTGAGCTGCTCGTCGTTACGCGCTCCGTAGATTCCGATAGCGGAACCCGAAAGAAACACTGAAGGCTTGCGCGAGAGTGATGCGATGGTCTTTGCAAGAAGGGCTGTTGTGTCGGTTCGACTATCAAGGATTTCCTTGCGGTATCCGGTTGTCCAACGCTTGTCTCCAATGCCAGCACCAGACAAGTGAATGACTGCATCGGCACCTTCAAGTGCTGCTGCATCAAGCGTTCTTGATTTTGGATTCCACTGAATTTCGCCCGCCTTCGGCGATCTGCGAACGAGACGAATTACTTCGTGCCCACTTTGTGAAAGCTTGGCAACGAGTTGCGTTCCGATTAAACCACTTGCTCCTGAGACAACAATCTTCATGCCCTTACCTTATGACGCTTTGACCCCTTTGGCGAGGTTGTGCGTTGATTACGGAATGACGATCGGTACTGACGTAACCACGGTATTCGGGCGGAACAACAGGCGCGCCTTGATGGCAAGTGCCGACTGGTTATGCAGCCACTGAGAACGAATGCTGGTCACGAACTCTGGGATGATCACGGTGATGAGGTCATCGCTATCCAAATTGTCTAGTTCGTTGATGCGATTCAGAATCGGTTCGGTGAGGTCGCGATACTCCGAGACGACAGTATCTAGTTCAATTTCGAGACCGTACTTATCCCATTCTTCGGTGAGTCGCGCACGATCATCTGAACTTTCAATGACGGATAACGCAACTAATCGGTCGGGACGCAAGCTCTGCGCGTAACGAACTGCTTGCAACACTCCTTGGTTCACAGAACCGACCAACACGACAACGGTGTGCGTGCGGAAAGGGGCTTTATATCCTTCTGTTGGAGCAAGGTATCCACGCACTCTGGTGTAGTGACGATGAATTGCCTTGAACCCAATCATGAGAGATGGAATGACTACTGCTGGTAGCCAAGCGCCATCTGTGAATTTCACCGTAACCACAGTTACAGCAACAAAAAAGGTTGTTACTGCGCCCAAGCCGTTGATTGCCATGTGCAACTTCCAGCCCTTAGTTCGGTGTCGACGATGATGGACACACATTCCTGTTTGGCTCAACGTGAATCCAGTAAACACGCCAATTGCGTAGAGGGGGATGAGAAGGTTGATCAATCCACCGAATGCAATGAGCAGTGCAATTGAAGCCAGGCTCAAGAAAATCACGCCGTTGGAGAACACCAGGCGATCTCCGCGGTTCATGAACTGACGTGGCAAATAATTGTCTTTCGCAATGATTGACATCAGTCGAGGGAAGTCGGCGTAAGCAGTGTTCGCCGCAAGTATCAAAATTCCAAAGGTTGCAAACTGCGTAATAAAAAAGAATATGTTTCTGCCGCCATATACCTGTTCTGCTAACTGTGCGAGAACAGTATTGGGGATGATTCCTTCATGGTCCTTCACTGGTTCAAGGTGCTGAGCCAAAACGCTGAGTCCGAAGAAACATAGGCCCAAGATCACAGCCATCCAGATGAGCACCGAGGCAGCATTCTTCGATTCAGGCTTTTCGAACGCTGGCACTCCATTGGAGACGGCTTCAACTCCAGTAAGCGCTACAGCACCAGACGAAAAAGCTTTGAGGAAGTAAAACAGAGAGAGGGAACCCTGCATTTCGAGCAGGTGCTTGGCTTCGCCAGTGTGCTCAATTGGTGGAAGACCCTGAAAGAACACGCGATACAGACCCACAACGATGAGGGTGATTAACGAGACAACATAGATATACGTCGGAAGCGCAAACAATTTTCCCGACTCTTTCAAGCCTCGAAGGTTCGCGAGCATCATGAGGAGTACGAAACCGCAACAAATCTGAACTCGATATGGCGCCAGATTGTTGAAGGCCGAGATTATTGCGGCGGTACCTCCAGCGACTGACACGCACACGGTGAGGATGTAGTCAACGAGTAGTGATCCGCCGGCGATCAAGCCGGGGTATTCACCAAGATTTTCTTTTGATACAACGTACGAGCCACCACCATTTGGGTACGCAAAAATAGTTTGTCGATAGCTGGACACCACAATGATGAGCAGTGCCACAACCATGAGTGAGATTGGCACAAGCTGCGAGTACGCAAGCGCACCAATGCCTGCTAGTGAGAGGAAAACAATAAGGATTTCTTCGGTCGCGTAAGCCGTCGATGAAATTGCGTCGCTAGCAAATACGGGAAGCGCAATCTTTTTTGAAAGACGTTGATGGTGGTCTTCCGAAGTCGCAATCGGATTGCCAAGGAAGAGTCGCTTGAGACCTTTGTTACCTGTTTGAGTTGACATGTGCGTCTAGAAGCCTGCCACATTGACTACCTGCGGAGTGAGTTGACCGCCTACGCTGGTAACTCGTAGTACTACATAGGCATTTCGGGCTGATTTTGCCCATGCCGCAAGGGAGAAAACAGTGCACGTCGTAATTGTCGGATGCGGGCGAGTTGGCTCGACGCTCGGTCGGGAACTTGTTGCTGTTGGCCACACGGTTGCCGTTGTTGACCGAAAGTCTGAAGCATTTTCGCGATTGGGCGAATCATTCAGTGGTCAGAAAATTGCAGGAATTGGTTTTGACCGAGACATCTTGATTGAAGCTGGAATTGAAAAAGCTGGTGCGCTTGCGGCAGTCACCAATGGTGACAACTCGAACATTTTGATTGCACGCGTTGCGCGTGAAGAATTTGGCATTGAACGTGTCGTTGCCCGTATCTACGACCCAAAGCGCGCAGAGATTTACGAACGCCTTGGCATTGCCACGGTTGCAACAGTGAAGTGGACTTCGGAACGAATTTTGCGTCGCATACTTCCGGAGTTGCCGGCAGTTGAGTGGACAGACCCGAGCGCAAAAGTGGTGCTTGTGGAGCGTGAACTTCCAAAGACATTGGTCGGCACTCGAGTGCTGTCGCTCGATAGCGCCATTGCTCGAATCGTTTCCGTTCGCCGACTAGGCGCTGCAATCATTCCGGGTGCAGACACAGTGGTTCAAGAAGGTGATGTCGCTTATGTGGCGGTTGAAGTGAAGTCACTGGAAGCATTTGATGCATCACTTGCGTCAACAAGCGGGAAGGGTCACTAGTCGTGAAAGTAGTTGTTGCAGGTGGTGGAAGTGTGGGCCGATTTACGGCAGAACAGCTTGTTGCTGCAGGTCACGAAGTAACCATTATTGAAAATGACCGTTCGGTAGTTGCTGATTACGCAGAAAACGAACCGTCAGGCAAATTGAAGTGGCATCGTGGTGATGCATGCGATGTAGCTGTGCTCGCTGCTGCAGGTGTAACTATGGCCGATGTTGTTGCTTCGGTTACTGGTGACGATGAAGACAACTTGGTGGTTTCGCTGTTGGCGAAACAAGAGTTTGGTGTGCCACGAGTAATCGCTCGAGTGAATAACCCAAACAACTATTGGATGTTCAATGACATGTGGGGAGTTGATGTTTCGGTATCAACACCGCATCTCATCACCAGCCTCGTTCAGGAGGCCGTTGCAGTTGGAAACCTAGTTCGCCTCATGCAGCTGAAGGGCGGCAAAGCCGAACTCGTTGAAGTGACACTTGCAGACAACTCTCCAGCTCGTGACAAAGTGCTTGGCGATTTGCACATGCCGCGTAGTGCGAGCGTTGTCGCAATTGTTCGTGACAGCCGAGTGTTAATGCCAACTCCAGAAATGGTGTTGCGCGCTGGCGACGAAGTAATGGCACTCATTACTGAAGACGCCGAAGATGCGGTGCAGCAAATACTTATTGGCTAATTCGGTCTTGGCGCGTTATTCATCACCCATTGGCAAGAGTGAGTACTTTGGGTTGAGGAAAACCAAGCGGTTTGCGTCGGCATATGCCACGCCCTCAACGATGATGCAATGACCATGTTCAATGCCAGCGACATGGCGACGGCCGCTGAAGATCACCGTTGCGTCACCAGTTCCATCGTTGATCACAATTTCCATAGATGGAATTCCAGATCGAGGCTTGATGGTCATGCGCTTTACTTCGCCGCACACCTTTGTTCGGTCACGCGCCTCAAGTTCGCCAATTGGTTGCAGGCGTAGCTCGGCAAAACGATTAACCAGGCGTTCGGCGTCAAGTTCGCGCATAGGTTTTGCTTTTGAATTGAACGCATCCTTGAGTCCCATGACGAGTTTCATCCTAGGCTGACGTATATATGAGTACCCGAAAACTGATTATGTGGGCGTTGTTCTGTGGAGTGTTGATCCTTGGTGCGGGCTTATTCAAACTGTGGCAAACCACAGGTGATGGTGCGAAGGTGCAACTGCTGCAACTTGGGGATTCGGCAGTATTGGGCGACATGACGGTGTCGGTGAATTCCGTGTCTAAAAGTGAAGTACAGACCCTTGTTGAAGTGTCAATGCAAGGTGTGGAAGGCGCAGACGCCCTGTCAGGATGGCGAATGTTGGTGGGCGCTGTGATCAGCGAGGCTCAACCGTTGGCGGATGGCTCGGGTACTCCTTGCACCACAACAAAGCTCGCTGAACCAACAATGTGCACGGTTGCATTTCCTGTGTCTGAAGGCACGCCAACCATTGCCTACATTCGCGCGGGACAGCAAGAACAGTGGGCTACGACACCGTAATCTTGAACCGTTATCGTTATCCACAAGCAATTGAAAGAGGTGGTGCGTACGGCTGAGCGATTTGATCTTGTGGTCATTGGTGGCGGCCCTGGTGGCTACGCATCTGCTTTCTATGCTGCCTCTGCCGGAATGACCGTTGCGCTGATTGAGCGCGACACTATTGGCGGAACGTGTTTGAACCGTGGATGTATTCCGGCGAAAGCATTCCTTGAGACTGCAGCTGCAAATCGACACGTGCAACACGCCGGAGATTTTGGAATTAATGCAACCATAAACGGAATTGATTTTGGTGTTGCTCAAACCCGAAAGCAGACCATTGTGAATGGTTTGGTTAAAGGTTTGACGGGATTAACCAAGACAAAGAAAGTTACGTACTTGTTGGGTACGGGTTCACTTGGTCCGAACAAGACAGTGACCGTGCAGTTGGCTGATGGAAGCACGCAGCAACTTCAAGGAAAAAATGTTGTGATCGCAGCGGGCTCAACTCCGCGAACGATTCCTGGGTTCACACCTGGCGGCCCAATCATGACTTCTGATGAAGTGCTGATGCTGAGTAAAATTCCACAGCGCATTGCTGTGATTGGCGGTGGCGCAATTGGATGCGAGTTTGCTTCAACATTTGCTGACCTCGGTTCGCAAGTAACCATTCTTGAAGGACTGCCAAAGATTCTTCCTGGACTCGACCCCGACTTAGCGTTCGTTGTTGAAAAGAGTTTCAAGAAAAAGAACATTGATATTCGCACCGGCGTAAAAGTAAATGGTCACGAACCAACTGGCACTGGCACCACGGTGTTGTTTGGTGAAGGTGAGCGACTAGAAGTTGATGCTGTTGTGGTTTCAGTTGGGCGCAAACCATTTACTGAGTTGCTTGGACTCGCAGGAACTGCGGTGCACGTAAGTGACCGCGGGTTTATTGATGTCGACGGATATTGCCAAACTGGCGAACCGGGCGTGTATGCCGTTGGTGACATTGTGAACACTCCGCAACTTGCACACGTTGCATATTCGGAAGCCATTGTTGCCGTGAAACACATGCGCGGCGAAGTGGTGTACCCAGTGATGTACGACCGAGTTCCATGGGCAATTTATTGCCACCCTGAAGTTGCATGGGCAGGACCTTCTGAAGAGGCTGCGATTGCAGCAGGTCACGACGTTGTGGTTGCAAAGCACGCATTCCGTTCAAACAGTCGCGCAATGATTTTGGGTGAAACCGACGGCTTAGTGAAAATTATTGCCAAGAAGAATGCAGATGGAACTGCGGGCCAGGTACTTGGCGTGCACATGGTTGGTCCATGGGTTACCGAGCAGTTGTCGGGTGGCTACTTGGCGGTGAACTGGGAAGCAACAGTGGATGAAATTGCAGAATTCATTCAGCCGCACCCTTCGCTTTCTGAAACATTTGGAGAAACAGTGCTGTCGCTTACAGGCCGCACCATTAACGGTTAATCGTTCGAGCAGAGGAGCATCATGGCTGAGATCACACTTCCACAACTTGGAGAAACGGTCACCGAAGGAACGATTACGCGTTGGTTCAAAAAAGTTGGCGACACCATTGCTGCTGACGAGCCACTGTTCGAAGTTTCTACAGACAAAGTTGATACGGAAGTGCCTTCGCCAATTGCTGGAACGCTGACCGAAATTCGCGTTGCAGAAGGCGAGACGGTTGCAGTTGGAACTGTGATTGCGGTGGTTGGTGGAGCGGGTGCTGCACCTGCACCAGCACCGGTTGCAACACCTGCGCCGGCTCCTGCACCAGTTGTCACTCCAGCACCTGCACCAGTTGCAGCGCCAGCGCCAACTCCTGCGCCAGCGCCAGTTTCGACTCCTGCGCCGGCACCGACTCCAGCGCCTGCACCGACTCCAGCGCCTGCTCCGGTTGCAACTCCTGCTCCAGTTGCGCAATCAAACAAGTTGCTCTCGCCAGTTGTTCGTCGATTGGTAAATGATCACGGCATCAACATTGAT
>JBJOOQ010000032.1:0-12794 GCA_046051205.1 Actinomycetota bacterium | reverse complement strand
GTGAACGGAATTTTCGCTGGTCTTATCACCAAGTGGAATGACTCGAACATTGCTGCTGACATGCGCGCTAATCCAGCATGGGCGAACAGCCAGAAGAAGAGCGACTTGAAGGGTGCGCAGGCGCAGTGGCAGCCAGTAGGTCCATTCGCTGCTCAAGTAACCGTCTCGCTTATCCCATCAACACTCAAGTCTGTAAAAGGCAAAAAGGTTGAAGTTGTTGATGCAACAGGTAAAAAGACAATTGGAACCGCAACAGTTGGTACGAAAGGCGAATTGGCAGTAAACGTAAAGGGCTTGAATGACAATTCAACTTACGACGTAAAAGTCAATGGCAAGACCATCGCTAAGTACAAGCGCGTGAGCGTTACCTTGCCAGACAAGGACATCACTGTTGTGTACCGCTCAGACGGATCGGGAACCACCAACAACTTCACAAACTTCTTGAAGATGTACGCGAACGAGGCATGGACAACCAACGACTCATTCACCACAGCAATTCCTGGTGGATCGTCAAAAGTTGCTTCATTCGGTAGCCGTTTCCAGGGCCAAAGTGGTTCGGCAAACGTGTCTAACTACGTTGCAGACAACAACGGAACCATCGGATTTACCGAAGTTTCATTTGTTACTGACTCGGCTCGTGCCGCAAAGGGCATGCAGTCAGCACTCATCAAGAATGCTGCTGGCATCTACGTCGCTCCAACAGCAGCAGCAGCTGCTTCGATGATCGCCGGAGCCACCGTTGACGCTAAAGGTTTCGTAACTTTCGACTACAAGCAAGCAAGCAACAAGACTGGATACCCAGTTGTTGCAGTTACCTACTTGCTCGGAAAGACAGCAAAGAGTGCAAAGAACACAGTTGTTGCTGACTTCGCTAAGTGGATGATCAATGATTACGGCCCATCTTCAGCAGATGCTCTTGGTTATGCACCCCTCGCAGGAGCAATCAAGACTGCAGCACTTGCACAGGCAGCAAAAATCAATAGCAAGTAATTAATCGTCAGTACCGTCTTGCTGCTCGCGGAGGAATTGTTCAAATTCCTCCGCGAGGGCGTCGGCTGATGGAAGTGCTGCTTCCGTGCGACGGTCATATTCGTCTTCAAGCATGGTGAGGTAGCTGACGGTTTGATCGTCGCCCTCAACCGCAGCGTCGTGCAGTTCTTCCCAACGCTGAATCTCTTCGTACATTTCACCGTGGCTGGTGGGAATACCCAGAACGTGTTCTAGGTGGCGCAACAACGCTGCAGAAGACTTTGGGTGTTGCGCATTGGTCAAATAATGGGGCACACCTACTCGCAACGAAACTCCTGCAATTCCCTCGCGGTCGAGTCGTTCTTGAATGACACCAACAACGCCGGTTGGCCCCTGATACTGCGGGCGTGACAAACCAAGTCGGCGGGCGAGTGATTGGTTGCTGCTACTGCCCACCACTTGTGGAGAACGTGTGTGCGGAACCCCCTCGGCAGCCGCGCCAACAGTGACCACTACTTCGCAGCCAAGTTGTTGTGCGCATTCCACGATGCAGTCGGCGAACACACCCCAATGCAGGTGAGGCTCGACGCCAGACAGAATGACCAAGTCGCGAGAACCTTCGGGGAAGCGCGCAATGAGGAAGTCATTTTCGGGCCAGCGAATGAGTCGCTCGCCATCTTCGTCAATAAATGTTTCGGGGCGCTCTTGGGTAAAGTCAAAAAATGGATCGGGGTCAACAGAGGCCACCACGGTCACTGCTCGGTCTTGAATTGCCCACTCCAGGGCGCCTGTAGCCACGCCACACACGTCAAACCAGCCGCGCAGAGCAACCACCAAAACAGGGTTTCGCAGAGTTCCTACGGCCTCCCAATCGGCGTCTAAAACGTCATCGACGTTCATGCCTGAACCAGCATTGTTTTCGCTTCGGCCAACTCCACTGTGTAAGCATGGCAGGCGTGACCACGCATCAAAACCCCCAGAACCGTGTTTCTGCACGCCTCGCAGCCATCGCCGAATCGGCCACTCTTGCCGTTGACGCAAAGGCAAAAGCGCTGAAGGCAAAGGGCGAAAACGTTATTGGTTTCGGCGCTGGCGAGCCCGACTTTCCTACGCCTGAGCGCATTGTTGAAGCAGCAGTTCGTGCAGCTCGCGACCCAAAGTTTCACCGCTACACACCTGCTGCGGGCTTGCCAGAGTTGCGCGAAGCAATTGCAGTAAAGACAAAACGCGATAGTGGGTTTTCGGTTGATGCGTCACAAGTGTTGGTGACAGTTGGTGGCAAGTACGCCGTGTTCGTTGCCTTCGCGGCATTGTGCGATCCGGGTGACGAAGTAATTATTCCCGCCCCGTATTGGACAACGTATCCAGAAGCAGTTTCGTTGGCTGGCGGTGTTTCCATTGTGGTTGACACCACGGAGGAAACCGAATTCAAGGTGACGGTTGAGCAGTTAGAAAAAGTTCGCACACCACGCACGAAAGTGTTGTTGTTTGTTTCGCCAGACAACCCAAGTGGTGCGGTGTATTCGCCTGAGGAAACCATTGCCATTGGCAAGTGGGCGGTGCAGCACGGCATTTGGGTAGTGACCGATGAAATTTACGAACACCTGACCTATGGCAAGCACAAGTTTTCGAGCATGCCAACTCTTGTTCCCGAATTAGCCGACAAGTGCATCATTGTGAACGGCGTTGCTAAAACATATGCAATGACCGGCTGGCGAGTGGGCTGGATGATTGGTCCAAAAGATGTGATGAAGGCGGCAATCAACTTCCAATCACACACCACATCGAACGTTTCTAACGTTGCACAAATTGCAGCGCTTGAAGCGGTAAGTGGAGACCTCTCTGCGGTTGCCATGATGCGTGAAAGTTTTGAACGTCGTGGAACTTTGATGCACAAAATGCTCACTGCAATCCCTGGTGTTACGTGCATGGAGCCGCAAGGTGCGTTCTATTGCTTCCCAAATGTGCGCGGCTTACTTGGCTGCGACATTGGTGGCAAGACGGCAACCAACAGCATGGAACTTGCCGACTTGGTGCTTGACGTGGCCAAGGTTGCCTTTGTTCCGGGTGAGGCCTTTGGCGCACCCGGTTACGCCCGGTTTAGTTTCGCGCTCGGCGATGACGATTTGGTCGAGGGCATGGAACGCCTCGCCACCCTTGTGAGGGGTTAACTTTTATCTTGCACTGAGCACAACGTAGATCAACGCTTCGCTGACTTGCTCGGCAGCACCTAATACATCGCCCGTAATTCCACCAATTTTGCGTTGTGCCCACCATCTGATTGTTGAGGCTCCGGCGGTGGTTGCGACTACTGCAGCAATGACCCACACATCAAGCGCAATGAAACTGATGATGAGTGCAAAAACGATTCCCAAAACTGTGCGAGCGATCGGCAACGTGCGCACATAGTCGGCACCCAGTCCATCGTGTCGGGCGAGTGCTGTGGTGAGCATCAATACCAGTGCACCGGTACGAGCCAAACAATGAGCCGCGATAGCGGCAGCAAGCATGTGCTGAGGGTTGATTGATCCAAGCGCAACGGTGCGCAACACAATTGAACCGCATAGTGCTGCAACGCCGTATGAGCCATGTAGGGGATCTTTGAGAATGCGCAAACGATCCTGTATTGACCAGCCGCCTACGAAAGCATCAGCAATGTCGGCAAGACCATCTTCATGGAAAGCGCCAGTAATGAGCACCCCCACGAGTACACCCATTGCTGCTCCCACGAGAGGTGAAGTGAGAGTGCTCACTCCCCATGCAGTTGCGCCAACGATTACTCCCACGAGAACTCCTACTACAGGAAACCATGGTGCACTTAATCCAATATTCGGTTCGTGATTATGGCGCACGGGAATACGCGTCAAAAAACTTAATGCCACAATAAAGCCACGACCCGGAACTCGACCACTCACTACTGTCCAAACCATTCCGCAAATGTTGGAACTTCAACTACGCCAGCACAGGCCATTGCAACGAGCGGAACGGCGGCCATGGCACCACTACCCTCACCAAGACGCATGTTGAGATCTAACAAGTGTGATTTTTGCAAATGTTTGAGCACCTTGCGATGTCCTGGTTCGGCTGAGCAGTGGCCGACCCAGCAATGGTCAAGAGAGCTCTTGTCTACTTGGAAAAGTGGCAGTGCTGCAGCGGTAACAACATAGCCATCAATGAGTACTGGTAGGTGCCGCATTCGGGCAGCGATGATCGCTCCACTCATTGCAGCGAGTTCACTACCACCAACTTGGCGAAGAATTTCAAGGGGATCATTAATGTCAGATACGCGAGCAACTGCTTTTTTAACTGCCATCAACTTGCGGGTATATCCATCATCGTCTACTCCTGTTCCACGACCCACCCATGCGCTCGGTTCGTCGCCCAGCAAGGCTGCGGTAATTGCCGCCGCAATAGTTGTATTTCCTATTCCCATTTCGCCGATTACTAACAGGTCTGCATCTAGGTCGTCGACAGCTTTTCGTCCGGCCGATATTGCATCATCAAATTGTTGAGGTGACATGGCAGCCTCAACTTGGATGTCATTCGTAGGCCGACCAACACCAACATCAACAGCGTGTACCGAAGCCCCAGCAATTTTGGCAAATGCGGACAGCGTTGACTTGCCGGATTGGTACGCCTTGAGCATTGCTGCGGTGACATCGGTTGGATACGCGCTCACCCCACCGGTAACGGCAACGCCGTGATCGGCGGCAAACACCAGCGCCGCTGGACGTGATACGCATGGCGAGGTCGTTTGTTGCCAACCAGACATCCAAACAGCGACATCATCCAGTTCGCGTAAGGCACCGGCTGGGCGCAAAATAGTGTCCGCACGCTCTTGCACAAGCTTTTGCGCAGAAAAATCTGGTTTCGTAAGTGTTGAGAGTGATGTGCGCAACCAGTTGATTGTCATGTTAAAAGCTCCTGAGGATTATGTAGTTGGATTGCTTTTCCTGCAACTAAAAATAATGACGTTGCAGATGCACGAGCCCACTGTTGGTTCGTTCTGCCCAAAATATCCCTGTATTGACGGGCGAGTGGGTTGTCGGGGACTATTCCAAGACCGACTTCATTGCTAATTGCGACCGTGGATCCGGCGCGTTCTGTGATCGCACCAAGCGCACGAGTGGACGCTGTACGCATAGAAGCTTCGGTGTTGTCTGCAAGCAGCATGTTTGAGATCCAAAGAGTGAGACAGTCAATTATCACAAAAGACTGGTCTGGGCATTTTTTTATCGCACTACAGAGGTCGAGTGGTTCTTCAATTGTTGACCATCCAGGTCGCTCGGCCTTGTGTTTACTGATTCGGTCACGCATATCGTCATCGAGTGCTTGAGCGGTAGCAACAAAAAACACAGGCTTTGTTGACTTTGTGGCAAGTTCAACTGCTAACGAACTTTTTCCGCTGCGGGCACCACCAAACAGAAGTGTTAATCCTCTTGCTTGGTTTTCCTGAGTGTTGGGATTAGAAATCAATTCCACGTTTTGCCTTAAAGCCTTTTTGGTAAGCGTGCTTTATATTTTGCACTTCACTAACAGTGTCAGCGATGTCTATCAGTGATTGCGGTGCATCTCGACCAGTCACCACCACATGCACGTGGCTGGGGCGTCCAACAAGTGCATCCAATACAGGTTGAGTCTCAATCCAATTCCAATTCAAGGGGTAGGTGAGCTCATCAAAAATGAGGAGGTCGTATTCTCCTCCCATTAACAACTCCAGCGCCTTCGCCCAAGCGCTCGCTCCGGTCTCTTTGTCTTTGTCCAGATTGGCCGAATCCCATGAAAAGCCCTCACCAAGTGTGATCCAGTCGACACCAAGTTGGATTCCTATTTTTTCTTCACCAACATTCCATTCTCCAGATTTCACAAATTGCACGACCCCGACCTTCCATCCCCGAGCAACGCCGCGGATCATGATTCCAAATGCAGCTGTGCTTTTGCCTTTGCCATGACCAGTGTTGACGATCAACAATGATTCTGGAGTACGTAGTTCTCCCGGTCGCGGATCGGTTTCTGGTGGCGATTCAGTATTTTCGTTGCTCATACAGTCCTTCGGTTTTTATTTGGCGAATATTGCTGATTGACCAAGATCTTTGATATGGTCATGTTGCTTCGGCAATAGTCGAAGTAACGAAGTACTCAGCGAAGTCCGGTGAGATTCCGGCACTGTCCCGCAACGGTAGTTCGAAAGTTTATAAGTAGTTAAAAACTTTCGTAAGTCCGGTCGCCTAGTACGTCGTTTCCACTTACAGTCCTCGCGAGAGGGACAGAAGGAAATTATATGAGGAAATATCTACGTAAGTTGTCTATGGTCGGCTTCGCCGGCCTTTTTTTATTGTCAATTTCGGCATGTGGAAATTCTGAAAGTAGCTCAGAAAATAGCGATGTGGTTTCAGTCGATGTTTTCCCAGTGACTGTTGGAGATTTGACACTTGACGCTCAACCCGTTCGAGTTGTTTCGCTCTCACCATCAGCAACAGAAATGTTGTATGCGATTGGGGCGGGTTCTCAAGTGGTAGCAGTTGACGATTACTCAAATTATCCTGCTGAGGCCGCGGCACTCGGGACTGCGCTCTCGGGTTTTGAGCCAAACGTTGAAGCAATTGGTGGTTATCTCCCGGACTTAGTCATCATTGCCTATGACCCATCAAACCTTGTTGAGCAGCTAAACACGTTGAACATTCCAGTCTTTGTTGCCGGAGCAGCAACAAGTTTGGAAAATGTTTACGAACAAATTGAGCAACTCGGTGTGCTCACTGGTAACAGCCAGGCCGCAATTGAGGTGTCAAAGACATTGCAAACCAGCATTGAAGACGCAGTTGCTGCAGTGAAGTTCTCTGATCCACCGTTGTCGTACTACTACGAACTGGACAACACGTACTATTCGGTGACGTCGAATACGTTTGTTGGTCAAATTTTCAACCTGTTCGGCATGCGCAACATTGCCGACAACGTTGAATCAGGAAATGACTACCCACAGCTTTCAGCAGAAGTCATTGTTTCCTCTGACCCAGACTTCATCTTCCTTGCCGACACAAAATGTTGCGCACAAGATGCAACAACTGTGGCTGCACGCGATGGTTGGGGCGGGTTGAAGGCCGTGACTGCAAACCGAGTAGTCGAACTCGACGACGACGTCGCGTCGCGTTGGGGACCACGAGTGCTTGACCTCATCACGGCCATTCGTGATGCAGTCGCTGCTGCGAATTCATAGTCTGCAATTGTTTTCGGTTCCACGGTCATCATGACCTCATCAACGTCTGCGAGTGCAAACCACAACCGTTACTGGTTTGCACTCGCAGGAGCGTTGTTGTTTGTTGCGATGATCGTGGGAACGATGATTGGGCCTGCTGGCCCAACGTGGTGGAGAATTCCACTCGAGTTCGCTAATCGATTGCCGTTTGTTCAAATAGACAGCGGTGTATCGCAAGCGGACTGGAATATTGTTTGGCTCATTCGCACTCCACGAGTTGTGCTTGCAGCCATTGTTGGTTCGATGCTCTCGGTATCGGGAGCCAGCTATCAGGGTGTTTTCCGAAACCCCCTTGTTGATCCGTATTTATTAGGAGTGGCCGCCGGTGCGGGACTGGGTGCCACTTTGGTGTTTGCGTTTCAACGGGGGGCCACGGAGAATTGGATTATTGACCCACTTCCGCTTGCTGCATTTATCGGTGCGTTGGTGGCCGTGTTGGTTACCTATGTGGTGGGAACAGCGTTTGGAACAACGCAGTCGAGCACCACGCTCATTTTGGCTGGCGTTGCAGTTACGTCGCTGGCAACTTCAATTCAGGCCTTTATATTGCAGCGCAATACCGATGTGGTGCGCCAGGTGTATTCCTGGATTCTGGGGCGACTATCTAGCGCAACATGGGGCGATGTGCGCTTAGTTCTTCCGTATGTTGTGCTGAGCACTGGCGTGTTGCTGATGCATCGGCGATTGCTCGACGTGCTTCGTGTTGGCGACGACGAAGCGAGTGCTTTAGGCACAAACGTGCGTCGCGTGCGTCTCATCGTTGTACTTGCCGCAACACTTGGCACTTCTGCCGTTGTTGCTGTTAGCGGCCTTATCGGATTTGTTGGCATTATCGTGCCGCACGCAATTCGCTTAATTGCAGGTGCCAGTTATCGAAAGGTAATTCCACTCAGTGTGTTGCTCGGCGCAGCGTTTTTAGTGTTCGCCGATATTCCAAGCAGAGTGTTGGCAAACCCAGCCGAAACACCTATTGGTGTTGTCACCGCATTCTTTGGCGCACCATTCTTTTTGTTCCTCCTGCGCACAAGGAATACCTCAAAATGACCGCACTCGGTTTTTGTGATGTGCGTGTGTCGTACAACGGTGTTGAAGCGGTGCAGAGTTTCAACGATCTGTTGCACTCGGGTGAATGGCTCTGTCTCATTGGTCCAAACGGGGCAGGCAAGTCGTCGGTGTTGCGTGCGGCTGCAGGACTCGTTCCATACACGGGGTCTATCGCCATCGATCAAACTGAAATTCCGGCAACATCGGCGCGCTGGCGTGCACAACACATTGCATATGTTCCCCAGTCGCCGCTCATTCCTTACGACATGAATGTTCACGACTACGTGTTGCTGGGTCGTAATCCATATGTAGGTCATTTCTCATCGGAGACGAAGCAGGATCGCGAAGTCATTCATGGCGTGTTAGAGCGTCTTGATCTGATTGATTTTTCACAACGAACACTCGGCACATTGTCGGGCGGAGAATTACAGCGGCTCGTTATTGCTCGTGCCTTGGCACAAGAAGCACCGGTGCTGTTGCTCGATGAACCAACGAGTGCGCTCGATATTGGTCATCAGCAGCAGGCGCTAGAACTGGTCGACAAATTGCGTCGCGAACAAGGCCTCACAGTTGTTTCCGCCATGCACGACCTCACGCTTGCCGGCATGTACGCCGACCGTTTGGTGCTCATGCATCAAGGGGCTCGGGTTGCCGAGGGCTCAGCAAAAGAAGTGTTGCAGCCGAACATTCTCTCTGAGTTTTATGGCGTTTCTGCTCGAGTGCATCATGAAGACGATGGCACTGTCGTCGTTATTCCTCAGCGCACTAGTACTCGCTAAGCGAACCGCTACCTTTGTCGTTGATGGACGATTTTGGCCGCACGCTCAATATTCATGTTGCGGGTTGCGCAGAGTCGCATCAACGGCTGTTGCAGACGCTGGACTCGCTGACCGACGATCAATGCCGCGAACCATCGGCACTACCGGGGTGGACTCGTGGTCATGTGCTGTCACACTTGGCTCGCAATGCTGAAAGCCATGTGCATGTTTTGCAATGTGCAGCACGTGGGGAAGTTGCCGAGCAATATGTTGGTGGAGCAAAGGCACGCAAACAGGGAATAGAGACACATGCTCTTGATTCTGTTGAATCACTCGTAGCAGGTGTTCGCAAAAGTATTTATGCACTCGAGGGTCAATGGGCTGCAACCAATAGCGAAGGTTGGCAAGGTCATGGAGTAAATAGTGCAGGTGCAACCATTGCCATGAGCGATATTGTGTTTCTGCGCTGGCGAGAAGTTGAAGTGCATCACGCCGACTTGGCGCTTGATTTCACTTTTGCAAATTGGAATTCCACATATGTTCGTTACGAACTCGACAGACAAGTCATGATGTGGCGTGCAAGCAAACCAATGGGACTTACTCCTGTGCCAAAAATCGCATTGCAGCTTTCACCCAATGAACGGCTTGCGTGGTTTCTGGGAAGAACCGAAGTTGAAGGTCTGCCAAAGGTGCCTAGTTACTAGTATTTCGGTGTGAACTGGCGCGCAAGAAGCACATGGTTAGTCGCGTTGCTTGCGATCTGCTTCTCGGTTTTTATTCCTGCAGGATCAGCGAGCGCCCATGCAGGGCTTGAAGAAAGTGCTCCAAAGCCAAGTTCGTGGTTGGCTACTTCTCCCACCGAAGTGGTGCTGTATTTCGATGAGTCTGTCGGTGTGGTGTTTGCCCGTATCAAAATTCTGGATCAAGAGGGCAATGAAGTATTTGAAGCAAAGCCAATTCGCGATGCTGACGACCACACCACGGTTCGTGCAAACATCGACAAACTTGGCGATGGAACATGGGTAGTGGTGTGGCGTGTTGCTTCGGCGGATTCTCACCCAGTTCAGGGGTCTTTTGCATTTTCAGTTGGAACAAGTTCATCAGACGTAACCGCTCTTCTGAACGGAAGTGTTTCAGCGCGACACGGACTGAACAATCTCTTCAACTTCATTCGATTTGTGATGTTCGCTGGTGTGTTGGCGCTCATCGGTGGCGTTGCGCTGGTCATGTTTGGTGCGCAAAAGTCGCCATCCATTCGCACCCGTATGAGTTTGTGGGGAGCGTGGACGTTTGCGATTGTTGCAAGCATCCAAGCGTTGTTTGCGTATGGTCCGCACGCATCTGGGGTGAAGGTCTACAACGTTACTGATCTTTCATTGTTGAGCGACACCATGACGACGACGTTTGGTCAGGCCACATTGCTCAGAATTTCTCTGCTTTTGAGTTTCTCGTTGTTACTCATGACAATCGAAAATCGCAGCAAACGTGCGTGGAGAGTGATTGCAATCGGTGTGTCTGTAGCGATTGCGGCAACTTTCTCCGCAGTAGGGCACCCAAGTGGGCAGTCCCCGGTTGCTCTCAGTTTCATGCTCGACACAGTGCACTTACTTGCGGTCTCGCTGTGGATTGGGGCGCTGTTCCTGATTGCTATTGATCGCAAGTTTTGGTTGCGGTCCACGCAATCGATGCTGTGGTTCTCTCGCGTAGCTGGTTATTCGGTTGCAGTTATTGCGGTTACTGGCATCGCACAAACGCTGTTACTGATGGGTGGACTACGAGATATTTTCGTCCTTGAATACGGACAAAAACTTATTGTCAAAATTGGGCTCGTGTTGGTGCTTATTGCAATTGGGGCACTCTCGCGTTCAACGCTGCGCAAGCGTGGCCCAGCAAAGTTGCATGAATCAATAGTGGTGGAAGCGTTAGTCGCGCTCATTGTGGTGGGCATCACTGCGCTGATCGTGGCGCTACCACCACGCGAGCAGTCATCAAACGAACCCGTTCAGTTTTCGTTGAAACAATCGGGGCTCATTGCCGATATCACCGTTACTCCTGCTCGAGTAGGAGCAGCAGAAATACATGTATCCATGGGCTCGCTGGTGGGTTCATTTGCGCAAATGACAGAGGTGACTGCACGCATGTCGTTGCCAAGCAAAAACATTCCTAATGGGCCGATAGAACTGGTGAAAACCGGCCCAAATCACTACACGGCACTAGTGAACTTCGCCTTTTCAGGAAAGTGGCATATCGAGTTTCTGGTAAAGCCAGACCCGTCTCGCACCGTGCTGTTTACAACCGACGTCAAGGTAGGCGAGTAGTTACTTTCATCACCAAGTGGTGACCCATGCCAGTTGCATCGTCAACAAATTGCTCACCAAAAACTTCGAAACCATTTTGCGAGTAGAAATTGAGTGCGCTGTCGCGTGCTCGAGCCCAGATGTAATGCGCACCATCCTTTTCAGCTTCGGCTACTCCGGCTCTTAGCAATTCTGCGCCGATGCCACTTCCTTGAAGCCTTTTCGCCACAGCCATACCCTTCAATTGAATAGCAGGAAGAGTTTCGTCAAGCGGCCAGTGTTCCGGAATCCACGATGAACAAGCAACAAGTTCTGCGTCTTCATAGATTCCAAGATGAACGCACCCAGGGTGCAGGTCTTGGCGGTAGGTCGCATCTTGTGAAGGTGTGCCGTCGCGAAGCACGGCCATTCGCAATGGCAATAATTCCTCGGTTGTAATGCGCTGCACTTTGCTTGGGCGATGCAGGGAGCGAATATCCACAATGCGGTCGGCGAACGTACTTGCCTCGCTGCGATCGTGGGTCACGTGAACGACCGTGGTGTTGCGCTCGGCAAGCAAGGTGGAAAGGTCGCGCAATAAGCGATCGTGTAATGCACCATCAAGCCCACTCAGTGGTTCGTCGAGAAGCAGCACCTTCGGGTTCGCGGCTAATGATCGAGCAACGGCAACACGCTTTGCTTCGCCACCAGAAATAACGGTGACATCGCGATCTGCCAAACCTTCAAGGCCAACGAGTGCAAGTAACTCGTTCACGCGTTGCGCCTGTTCGTTTTTGCTTAAGCCACGCAGTGCGTAAGCAATGTTTTGGCCAATGGAGAGGTGCGGGAAGAGTTGATTGTCTTGAAACACCAAACCGATACCGCGTTTATGAGTGGGAAGGTGTGTCACGTCGGTTCCATCAACACTTACGGAGCCCGATTCGGCTCGTTCAATTCCGGCAATCACGCGAAGCAGCGTGGTCTTTCCTTCTCCGCTTGGTCCAACAAGCGACACCACTTCTCCAGTACCAACTTCAAGGCACACGCCATCAAGAATCACTTCGTTTGCATAGTGAATAGTGAGGTCAGTGATTTTGAGCATTAATGAGTCTTCGTTCGTGTGGCGCGCACAGTTTCTGCGATGTATACGGCTCCAATGCTAAACACGAAAAACAGGGTTGAGAGCGCGAATGCTTTGGCGTGTTGAGTATCGCCAGGGCGAGAAAGCAGACGGGCGATAGAAACGGGGAGTGTTTCATAGGTTTGTCGAGTGAGAAAACTTGTGGCGCCAAATTCGCCAAGTGAAACAGCAGCCGACAGCGCACATGCGGTGGCCAGACATCGTCGCAGTAGTGGTAAATCGATGCGGAGCCATTGGTCTTTCGAACTTGAGCCAAGTGTTGCCGCAGCGTCGCGCAGGTCTTGAGGAATGGCTTGGGCTACTGGTAATACCGTGCGAATAACCAGTGGAATGGCAATGAGTGAGTGCGCAAC
>JBJOOQ010000031.1:0-13769 GCA_046051205.1 Actinomycetota bacterium | reverse complement strand
GTTACTCGCCCAGTTCTACCAACCGAAACCTGAATGTCGTTCAATATGGTGTTGCGTTCTTCCGGTGCAAATTTGTACGCAATTGCCCAGCGTGGTGCACGCGAAGTAAACCCAAGTTGTTCCCGTTGCGCAAGGCTGTCGAGCTTTACTACGGCTCCATCAATTTCGTAGTCAAGGTCGTGGCGATGTGCTTCCCAGTGATCGCAGAAGGCTTTCACTTCACTCATACTGTTCACCAACTTGCGTTCTGGGTTAGTTGGTAAGCCAAGTTGCTTCAGATAATTCAACGTTTTGTGATGGCTGGTTAACTCGGGAACACCTTGCGTTTCTCCAAGTTGATACGCCCAAAACGCAAGGTTTCGTGTGCGAGTAATTGCCGGGTCTTTCTGTCGCAAACTTCCTGCACCTGCGTTGCGCGGGTTTGCAGGAACAGACTCTGGTTTCTTGCCCTGCTTCACACGTTGTTCGTTGTCGCGCTCTTTGTCGGCTTTGAATTGTTCAAACGCAGCAATTGGCATGTACACCTCGCCACGTACTTCCAACACTTCCGGAATGCTTCCACCCTTTGGTGCTGTCAGTGTGTGCGGAATGACTTTGATGGTCTTGATGTTCTCGGTGACATCTTCGCCAACTTTTCCGTCGCCACGAGTAGCTGCTTGAACCAACACCCCATTTTCATAACGAATGCTGATTGCAAGACCGTCAATTTTCAATTCGCAGATGAACGCCATGTCTGCATTGTTGAGGCCCTTCACCATGCGCTCGCCCCAGGCCTGCAATTCGTCTGGCCCCATTGCGTTGTCAAGGCTGGTCATTGGTGCGCGGTGTGCAACCGGTGCAAACGTGGTGATTGCCGGCGCACCAACTTGCAACGTTGGCGAATCGAGGGTGACGAGCTCGGGAAACTTTGTCGTGAGCGAAATAGCGTTCGTTATGCAGGTTGATGGCTTCGCGCAACAAGGCGGCGCGGTCGCGATCCTTCTTTGTTGCTTTTGCGCCGCCAGCCATACGAGCAACATTACTTGTGGGCTGCACCACGGCTCTAGGCTCGAGACGTGATTCAGCGTCTACTTACGCACATTGCTTGGCCTGTTCGGGTGCTGTGGATCTTCGTTGCTCTATTCCAACAAAGTTTTTCAATAGGAATGTGGATTCTGTGGGCTATTGCTGCATTAGCAAGCTGGATCCTTCACCCAATTTCACTGAGCGCGATTCGTTTGAGCAGCCCCGTTGTTTTGTTGTCCCTTATTGCACGACTGCCTTCTGAAGAATTTGGGGTTCTCCCGGTTGCTGTTGCAACCGCTGCGCTCGTGGCACTACTCCTTATATATACGTCTAATTTTGGGATGACCCAGGTTCAGGCTGGGGCCTACGGAAACGAACGTCGATTTCTACTTCGAATACCTGTCAGCCTGATGCTCCCCTCGCTTCTTACGTGGGCCGTACTAGCCACACTGTTTGTTGTTGCAGACAACCTTCTTGGCAACAAACTCTGGATAGGTGGGTCGATCGTTTCTATCTGTGCCGCAGCAGCAATATGGAAGTTTGCACCTCAACTACACCGCCTGTCTCTTCGCTGGTTAGTGAGAGTGCCTGCAGGGTGGGTAATCCACGATGGAGTGTTGCTCGCAGAAAACCTTTTGCTGCGAACTCACAACATCACAGCCATACAATTGGCGCCTGCAGACACCGAGGCCATTGATCTTTCTGGAATTACTTACGGTATTCCTTTGGAAATTTCACTTCGAGAAATGACCGATGTCCGCCTCACTCCGTTGCTGAGCAAAGTGACGAAAACCGTTGATGCTTTACACGTGAAACAGATGATGGTTACTCCAAGCCAGGCTCAACGCGTTCTCAGTATTTAAAAGGCTTTCAAAAAACTTCGTCACACCTTTCCTTATGTTGTGCGGCTTGTCAATTGCGACTTGCCAAGGAGGCACAACATGGAACAATCACCGAAGCGAACCATCCACTGGAAATGTCCGCATTGCAATAACCAGATCACATTGCATGTTCGGGTAACTCACTCGCCCACCTGCCACAACCTTGCTAGCCACAGCGCAAAAGTTGTGGAGATGGTACGAGTGAAACCCGAGAAATGAACCTTTACGACGCTGGCCCAATGGCCTTTTGCGCACGCTTCTTTGCATCGCTCAAACTGCGACTCACCGTCTCACGACGCTTGCCCACAATCTTTGCTACTTCTGTGACACTGATCCCATCTACTGCAACCAAGTCCAAGATTCGCTGTTGCTCGGTAGACAAAACACCCTTGGCCTTCTTCACTAGTGCGATTTTGTCAAGATGGTCTGCAATATCCAATGAGTCGCCACTCACGAATTGTTCAAGTTTTCGTGCAGTGTGCTCTTCGTTTGCTGACGCAACAGTGCGGTCAAATCGCGCACCTTCCCCACGTTGTGCCCCTTGACGACGACTGTGGTCGGTGACCACGTTTGACAAACGTGCGCCAACATAATGCGCAGGGTCTGGGTACTTACTCATGATGTATGCGATTCGCCCAAGGAGTTCGACGATTGTGTATTGAATGACATCTGCAACTTCTTGCCCCTTGTAGGTGACATGGTTGCCGAATCGGGCCGCAAGTGCGTTATGCACCCCAATGACATACGCGTCTTGATACTTTTTGGTCTGGATTGTGCGGTTGCTTGGTTTGTTGTGGTTGCGCTTGGTAGTCATTGGATCCCCTTTCGAGAGACGTGCGGTTGTGGTAGCTGGCGGGTCGGACTGGATAACTGTTAAAGTGACAACTTGCTGTCTCACGGTCTGTGGATCGTGAAATTGCTGTTTTTGCTGGTTTTTTGCGTCTTTCTCCTTTTTTGTATCTTGCGGGGTACCCAGTATAGCACATGAGTATTTGTTCGCAACACCAGTTCTTGTCTTCTTTATAGTCATAATGCAATTTACCTAGAGGGTGTTGCACAGAAAGAAAACCCTTTGTCTGTATGGGATTAATGACATACGGGTTGTGGCGCTTCAAAAAACGGGGCCAAGTGCTCTGGGGCATAGTAACAAGCCGAATATCAGATTTACAGAGGGTGTCAACCCGTTTCCAAACCTTTATGTAGGATTACACATAAGCCATAAACGTGCGTTTATGGAGGTACATATGGAATACACCGCAAAGCCCGCAACCCCCGACTTTCCGACCTACTTCCATGTAGCGGTCGATGTCGTAGCCCTTACCATCAAGCGCAATCTGCTTCAGGTGGCCGTGGTCCAACGGAAGGGACCCAAGTCCTGCATAGTGGACCCCAAGACCGGCCTTGTGCGAGAAGTGCCTAGGGAACCATTTGACTATGCCCTACCCGGAGGCCATGTGAACTGGCAGGGCGAGAACCTGGCTGAAGCTGCCTGCCGTGAACTCTTTGAGGAAACTGCGATTCACATCAATCCCCAAGACTTGGTTCAAATTGGTGCTTACGGAGATGTTGGTCGCGATCCACGGCCTGGAAGAACTGTTTCAATTGCTTACGTGGCATTCAGCCCCGACTTCGCTTCGCCGTTTGCAGGCAGCGATGCTGCAAATGCAAAGTTCATGGATGTTGTTGAAGTACTTGCAGACCCCAACCGTTTGGAATTTGACCACAACCAAATCATTCGCGATGCTATTTCACGAGTACGTGAACTTATGGAGCGAACCCCAATCGCTTTGAAATTCTGTGATGAAGAATTCACCCTCGGCGATTTACGGCACGTGTATGAAGTGATGTTCCATCACGCATACAACCCTGATGCTGAAACACTCCGATTTGCCGATCGCATTCGTCGCGAGGATTTAAGTTCAGATTCAATTACTACCGAACAACAGATTCATGTGCTTTCAAAAGCCTTTAGTGAATCAAGTAAAAACGAACTCATGATGTCCATGCCGATGAATGACATGCCGATGGGGCTCTCTAGTGGCAGAAGAATGACGCGCGATCAGGATGTCTACTCAAAAGTACAAAACCTGCTGAAAGAGGAGTACCGCAGAGCATCGCGAGTCTCTACCCCTGGAGAAAAGTCGGCTCGCGAGAAGATGAAACTTTCTTTTGACGCTGCAAACTTTGCCCGCAAAGCCGAAGTGATTGAAGGCTTCATCGAGAGAGTTCCTGGTAGGACTCGACACTCTTCTTCTGGAACGGGCAAACCAGCACAGGTTTATCGCCGCGGCAAAGCAGAGAAGCTAGACCCGCCTCTGATTATCCCCCGCCGCGCAACAAAGCCGGCCAAGCGACCCGCAAAGTGATTACTGCGCGAACTCATTGATCGTGAGAAGGTGCAACCGCGCCACTCCTTCAAGATCTAAGTTCGGTCCTTCGTAGCCACCTGCAAGTACGAACAACGCTGGAACCTTGTTCTCTCTGCACCAGTCTGCAACCAGTTTTTCACGACGTTGCAAAACCTCGCGTGTAATTCCCGGTTGACCACCAGTGCTGCAACCCTCAAATGGGTCCATTCCTGCGTTGTAAATAAGAAATTGGACGCCGATGAGATGATTGAGTGCTTTCTCTACTTCATTCAAGTAGTTGTTTGCATCACGCACAATTTTCAGATGATGTCTCAACTCGAATGATTTCCAACTGTCATACGAGTTAGTGCTGACATCCGCCAAACGCACTCGTGCGTCATTTCCAATGAGTTCGAACGTGCCACCTCCACAGTGTGCGTCAAGGTCAAGAATTGCAATATCGGTCAGACCATGAACGTGCAATGCACGGAGTGCCGCCAACGCCAATCCGTTGATGTAACAGAATCCCTCATCGTGGGTTCGCTTCGCATGGTGTAGACCGCTCGACAAACTTCCAGAGATTCCATCAATAAGTGCCTGATCCACTGCCTCTAACACACCGCCGGTGCTCGCCAACAGACTTCGCAGTAAGTCTTGATCTCCATTCCACAAACTGTCCAGATATTCCGGACTATGGACTTCTTCAAGTTCTTGTCTGGTTGCTTTTCGTGGTGAACACAATTCCACGCCTGAAACACCTTCAGAGATGATCAATTCTGCAATTGGTTTTGCCTTCGTACGTGTTTCTATCCCCGAGTTCAATACATAGTCATCGTCGTAATAAATCTTTGTGCTTCGTTTTGTGTTCATACCACTCATTACGCATCGAACTACCCACTCCGTGACACCCATTTGTCATACTGAAACTGTCCACAAGCACGTATTCACTCCGGTGAGTACGTGCTCTTTTCTTTCTATGGGAGGCATTAATGAACATTCGAGAAGCTTTTTACTCCGCTCAGGATCTCGCAAGGGTGATCGCGGCAATTCACATGTCCAATGGCCTTAAGGATGATCCACGCTGTATCTCATGCGATCAAGAATTCCCATGCCTCACCCACCAGCATGCTCACGCAATTGAACAGATCTCAATCAGCGCCTCTCGCAGGTCGCGAACTAGCGCTCCTGGCCCTTTTCTTCGTTCTCGCGCAGATTGGCTAAGCGACGCGATTCAAAACATCGCCATGACCTGCCGCGTACTCTTTGACGAACGTAGCGACGAGTACTCCGCGATATTTGAACAATTTGCAATTCTGCAAAATCTCACAGGAATTGTTCAGACAGGTATTGGAGGCGAAGCTCACAGCATGATCAAGGTGAGCCTGATACATCCACACTCCGCCGAACCGATTCCACTTTGGGCAATCCATTCCAACTACTTGTACAACGAGTTAAAAATCACTTTGTGGCTAAACCCTGGCGACACCACCTACCAGCGCTCGTTCCTTGTGGACATCATGTGCAAGGTGATGCAACCGCTCGAGGTTTCTCAATTGCTGGACTGGTGGAAAGAGCCCGACATTGCCCCGGCCTGCGTGGTGGACTTCTTGCTCCCCAATAATGGCCTGGTCGTGCTTGACGTCGTCTCCAGCCTTGTCCAGGCCACCGTTGAGGCGGCCTCCCAGGTGGATGCCGACAGCGTTGTGGACTGGGACGATTGGGCCCAGGACTGGGAATAGGGCAAATTCGGGCACATTTGTAACAAGTCTGTGCGTTTATCAATACGGCCCCTAAATGCCGTGCATACGAACCTGTGTTCGCCTACTATCTCTGACCCACCCGTGGGATAAAAACCGACCACACCTATCCGCAAGGAGCGCACCATGAGCAACGAAACGAAATTGGCAACTAGTCCAACACCTGAACGCACCGAGACAAACTCACCTCAGGTGATCGCACCTAGCGCACAAACAGAAACCAACCAGCGCGAAGACCTTGCATTGTTGTTTGAAGAGGTGCACACCATTCCAACTGGATTTACACCAGTCAAAGTTCTCAAGAAGTTCCATGTAAAGGATGCAGCATGAAAGTAGACATCGGAGACATTTCCGAAAGCGAACTCGATCTCGTCATGTCGGCAATCCGCATGTCTGTACTTGAAGAAGACAAAGGTCGAGGAGTTCTCGTTACTTGCGTTAACGGTCTGCGCACATGGCAAATGAACAGCGACGACACATGGATCACCATTCCGGGTGACCATCATTCTTTTGAAGGGTCATTCCAAATTCCAGGTCGTCTTATTCTCAGCGCAAACACCCTCAATAGCGCGGGTGGAACGTGCAATCTCTCTGTCGATCACGACTCAGCAAAAATCAGGTCATCAAACGGTGGCGAGATTCAAATGGGAGTTTGTGCAAAAACTCCAGAGTTCAAAACTTTTTCCGAAGTACCAAACGTCACTGCAAAGGTTCAACTCCGAGATTTTCAACGGATCTGTAGTGTCCTTGCAGAAATGCCAATTGATATCGAAGACTTCATGTCGTTTTTCTCACAACCACCACTTGGTCAGGTGATCATTGACAAGAAGAGCATCACCTTGCGACGCAGCTGGTCTTACGTCGGGTGTCCCGACACGGTTGTAAAGCAACCTGCACAAACAACTGGCACGGGTTCGTTTTCTCTTAGTCATCTTCTTCTTGACAACCTGATGAACCGATTGTTTATCAACTCGGATCCAGAACTCACAATCAGTTTCAACTCGGAGATTGGTCAGCACCTCCAAATCCAGTGCGATCAGTTCTCGATCAATTTTGACCGTCGACTCAGTGGTGCAGAAATCTACTTCCCGCAGATGATCGAGTATTTGGAAGAGAAGAAAATCTCCCACCTCGTCGACGACAATGGACTCATCGCAGCAAAATACAAGGATGTCAACGTTCGGATTCAACTGTTTGATGGAACCGAACCAGTTATTCGCGCAACGTCTACTGTCCTTCACAATGTCACACAAAACGTGAAGTTACTCCGTGAAATCAACCGTTTGAACACCACCCGAGTTGGGGTTCGTGTGTGGTGCGACAACAACATGATTGTTGTGGGAGCAGAAATGCGTTGTGAGCATTCGAAGGATATGTCCGGATTACTTGACGGTCTGGTTAAAGAAGCGCAACACCTTGGCGGACTGTTAGGACCAATGTTTGGTGGAAACGCACCAGCAAAAGCGGCCTAAACCAAGCCTTTACTGCTGCAGCTTGTACATGGCGGACCACACAGCACCAAGTGCATCGTGGAATTCGTCGCCGCGTGTGTCCCACACTCGGTTCTTGAAGTTGTCGTAATCGAGCATGTCGACAGATGTTGCGAGCCAGGCCTTGAACACCTCATCGGAAACGAGTACCCGATAGGCATAGTCCCCATAAGGCGTGTCAATAATTGGCTTTTCTGACAACTCAGAGAGCACTTCAAGTGATTGTTTTTCACGTGCACGCACGGTGATGTACTTCGGCTCTTCCGGCTTTCGAACTGCACTTACAAATCCTGTTTCAGTAAAGACCCACATTGTTATTTGCCTCCTACAGCAATGAAATACTCTGCCCACCAATTTTGTGCCTCTTGCGGCACCTCGTATAACCACTCAACGTTCACAGTGAAACCTTCTTCCCTCTGGTTTCGTGCGTATCCATGCACAGCTTCAACTGGGAATATGTTTTCAAACGAACCGGAACTGTTTTCACACTTCACACGAGCAAGGACCGGGGTCAAAACCCCGGTCACGTCCACTCCAGTGATGATGTACCTTGCGGGTTTTTTCATCATTAATTGTCTTCTGCATCCTTACCAGTTTCAAAGAACTCGCGGGAATCAAATTCCTCCATGCGACGCTTCTTATCGCGCATGTTCGACATGTTCCTTGACATGCTCGTAAATGCTTTTCCTGCGCCATCTGCAGTTGCTGCAAAGTGTTGCGTAGAACCGCGGTCGTAACCCATTGCCGCTGCGTCCGCATATGCATTGAGGTCTGCAGACATGTAGACAAAAGTCCAACCAGCTGCTTTGCACTCATTAATCATCTGAGTGATCTTCGGAAGGTTGTACTCGCGACTCTGGTTCTCCTGGCCATCAGTGATCGTGATAAAAACCACGTCTTCTTCCGCCAGACCATTTGCAACTCTTGCTGATTGCTCAACACGAATGCGACCGATTAAGAGACCGGTTGCATCCAACAATGGGGTTCCGCCCCGAGGTCGGTATGTCGAACGATCAAGACGATTCATTTCCAAAATTGGAATTCCTGCGCACATCACTGCCGCTGGGTCTTGCGAATCGAATTGAATGACCGTGAGCTTGGCGTCTGGACCATTTGCCTGCTGTTCAGAAATGGTGGTGTTAAATCCACCAATTACGTCAGTTGCAATTGATTCCATTGAGCCGGAACGGTCAACGAGGATGTACATGTGGGTGATTTTTTGGTTAGGTATGTTTGTCATACCCCTTATACGCACGCAGGTCCCAAAAGTGTGACATTGGGACCTGCCTCCGATTTATGCTGCGTATCTACTACCAATCTGCTGGATGCAATACCGCAGATCTAAAGGGTTTTCCACGTGCCAGTCATAGACCGCCTGGAACAAGTCCGCCACTTCCTGTTCGGTCTTGCCCTGCCTGCGCGCAAACCACTGCACTGCATCGAAGGAGTACAAGATTGCCGCCACCGGCCGTGCTGAACGGATTTGGGTAAGTGCCTGGATCGGGTCGACTCCGTGCGTAATGAGTGCTGTGAATGCCGCAGATGGACCACGGTTCACACCCATGTGACAGTGGATCACCGTTTTACGACTTGGGTCTTGCAACACCAATTGCGCTGCTGCCTCAATTGCTTCAAACCACTCGTCGCTTCTGCGATCACCTTCATCATCTACACCTAACCAGTGATATCTGATGTGTGGTGCGTGTTGCGCAACGAAACGCTCATCCGATGCCTCGCCGCGGAGGTCAATGATGTCGGTAATTCCTTGATCAATCCATTCCTTGAGTTGACCGAGTGCCTCAGAGTCAAAGTCTGAGAGATCTCCGCTAATCGCTACTTGATCGTTCACCCAACATAGGGTGCGCCATATTGCGCCCGCATTTTTCGGACGTGCCTGCAGATTTGAATTGAATAGGTGATGGGGTGTCTGTCGGTATTTCATCTGTCGTGTAACAGCCTTTCTGTGAGTTGATGCTTGGATTACGCACAGCACGAACAAAGTGTGCGTATTGCATTCATGACAATTCGTGAAAAGTTCACTCGTAAAGTTCGCCGGTCCTATTGCAAGGTGCGACGAATACCAATTTCCTACTGGGACCTCACACATGAGGAGCAGTACGAGCTCGTCCGAGGCGCCCTCCGTGGCCTTGGTCCACAAGAAAAAGACACCACGTCACACTTATAACCCCCGCGTGCGTATCAGCAGTATCAACAAAAAGTCACTCGAAAGGATTTACCCATGTCAGTTTCAGTTCTTGAATTCGCAGCCGTCGGTCGACCTATCCACCGCCTTGGCGCAGCCATTTACCCCGTGTATTTGCCCGGCCAAAACCTCGGATTCAATTTCTCAACAGGCTCAGCAACTGGTTTAACGGTCTCGGAAAAACCAAATGCCGAAGTCCCCACCTTGCAGGTCACCAATGCCGGCACATCTGCGGTACTGATTCCAGAAGGCCAAGTGCTTGATGGTGGCCGTCAAACTCGCACCGTGAATGTGAGCATTCTTGTTCCAGCAGGAGCCACCATTGACATTCCCGTTAGCTGCGTAGAGGCCGGTCGCTGGGCTGGTGGGAGCGAATTCACTCGTGCAAATCGCTATGTGAACCGTCGTGTTCGACGCGCAAAGGCAGAAGGTATCCGCGACAATCTCGCACGCGGTGGCGACAAGCGATCGGATCAAGGCGCCGTTTGGGCAGCCGTGGATCACGAGCTTCGCCTTAAAGGCGTGCAGAGTGGTTCAGCAAACTTCCGCGATATTGAACAATTTGCCGAGCGCGACCAATTCGTTGCGCAGGCTATTGAAGATCTGGTGCGTCGAGGACCATTGCCTGCTCAGCAGGGTGTTGTCGTTGCACATGGTTCACGCATTGTGAGCGCAGAGCTCTTTGCAACTCAAGAGGCTCTCGCAGCCAACTGGGAAGCACTAGTTCGCGGCATTTTGCTTGACGCACCAGGCCAAACGAATCTTCGCCCATCTGCAACAGCAGCACTGAAGTTCTTGAGTCGACTTGCCTCGGCAGAGATCATCAGTAAGCCAGGTGTTGGACTGGGCGTAGAAGAGCACGTGCGTTCAAGCCGATTAGTAGGTCAAAGCTTGTCGTTCAATGGTGCATTGGTTCATGCCAGTGCATTTGCTCTCGCTGCCTAACTGGCGCGATTCTGGGTTGGTAGTTGTGGAGCACTTAACTCCTTTCAACTTCGCGGCTACCAACCCTAAGAATTTCTTTTCAGTAGTTGCCGTCGATCTCCGGATCACCAAAGTCGGTGCGGTCTGTTTCTTCCCAACCTGCTTCTTCATCTCGAACTACTTCAACCTCTTCGTCATCTAAATCCATTGGCAAAATGTCATGCAGGAAATCTGCATTAAAGAGCTGCGACGCACAGTTTGGGCAGTAGACCATTTCTTCACCATCAAAAGAAATAGGCAGAACGCCACAATATGGACAAACTTCGCCTTCTTCAATTTCCTCTGTTTTCATATTTCCTCCTTACCGCAAACGGTACGCACAGGGTGACACATAGTATGCGTATAAGGAATATGGGACTTTTCACGACATATCTGGCTTACCGTCACGGCAAGAAGAAAGCCGAACGCAAGGCCGCTCGACGCGAGTACAACGACGATGCAGACCAATACATAGTTTGCGATTATTGCGGGTTTGAGCTTCGGTTCCACGCCGATGACGAAGATCAAACTTGCCCCCAATAACTGCATCTCTGTAACACGTTTTCGGTATTCTGAACACGTAATCATCCAGACGATCTGAGGGTCCTGGCCCAATGAAGATCACCAACCGGTTAAATCCGGTGGTAACGCCAGGTTCGATGAGGAGAATCATGTTTAGCGACCTTTACCCAATTGTTGATCGACGTACAACACGTCTTTCGCGAGATGAAATCTCAGATCTGTTGAGATTTAGCCACTGGATTCCAGCAACACGAGGAATTGGTGGTAACCAACGTGATCTCATTTTGGTGCTCATCCGTGTAGGAGTGTTTAAAAAATCACGCAGTCACTTTTCTGGTCTTGAAACAAGAATGCATTTGCAACGTGCCGATCAGCAACTTGATGGCAGGTGGATTCTTTCGTTTGATAATGGAAAACGTCAATGGAGACACACTTGGCATCCACCCGAACGTGCTTAGCGAACCAGAAGTTGACGAATCATTTAGTTATGCGAACGGTGTCGTAATCGCCGGTCTTGACAAACTCAACAGTTACGCCGCGATAAGTCACTTTGTCACCTTTGATCAACAGGTCAAACGGCCGCGTTACGCCAGAAGGGACAACATTGTCTGCCCATTTCTCACCGAGATCACTATCAATAAACCCATCAGTTCCTACGTAACGATTGGTGTCTGATGTGGTGTCAATCCAATACACAGACACCCCATATGAAGCGGTGCCACTCGATCCGAACTGACGAACATAGTCGGCGTCCAACATGCGCTTGCCCCAGCCTTCAGCACGATGCGATTCGACAACTAGCGCGTTGGTGTCGGAGATGGGAACAATGACTCCGCGTGGTCCACGCTGGAGACGTTCAAGTGGAATCAGCGTGATCTCTTTGCTCTTTTCTTCAATGGGCATGCAATACAACTCGTCACTTCCCATCCATCCACTAAAGAATGTGTCCCACACATTGAGCATGACCGAACTGCCATTTTGGTTATCCATGACGCTGATATGCGAACGCGGTGCATGTCCTGCAAGGCCCATTGGGTGACCCCATTCGTGAATCCAAAAACTCCACAACTCAAACCCGCGATCGTAGAAATACTCGGATCCTCCGAACAGGTTCTTCACCGGGCCTTCGTTTGTTTCTACCCTCCAGTTATGCATTCCTAAATCGGGCACACCCAGTTTGATGCTCTTGGGAAACAGCACGAAAACAAAGTCAGAATTGGTGAAGTCCACATAAGGATCTGCAATCGACACCACCTCTTGAGCCATCGGCAGCACCGTTGCTCTATCGCCTTTTTGCAGGTTGTATTGCGCAGTTGGCTTTGACATCCGCAACCACTGTTTTGGAAACTGCCAGTTAAATGACAACGCGCCTCGTGAAGTGAATTCAAACCACTTGTTGTATTCGGCAATTTCCTTTTCTGCCGCAACAAGTTCTGCACTAGTGCCCAGTGCACCTGGGAAATCAATTGCGAGAAGTTGAACATTTGCTTTTCCAGATGTTGGCAACGTTGGTGTTCCATAACTATCGCCTCGTGGAAATCCGATGTTCCATGGCTGATAATTCTTTACCCGAGCCTCGCGAAGTCCGCATGCGGCTTGCTCTGATCCCCCAGCAGGCATCGCTGGAAGCGGTTCGACAGCAGGCAATGTGGTCTTGGTGGGCGAAGTCTTCTTATTTGCTACCCACACCAAGCGTTTGCCAACTTTTTTACAGGTCTGCTTTTGCTTCTGAAACGTGCGAGTTGTGCCTTGCTTTTTGCAAGTTGTAATTGAAGCCTGAACCACATGTGTTTTTTGCACGTTCTGCGGTGAAGTGTCGGATGTAAGCGAAACGGAAGGAACCACCGATAGCACCACGGATGCCCCTGCTGTAGCCATTTGGCAAAGAATGCACATGACTGAAGATTACTGCTTGACAGCCAAAGCACGACCTGTGTAATAGTTGGATTTTCACTTGCCGTTTGCTCGGCCAATTGCACACATCTTCCCCAAACAGCCAACTACCAAGGGGAACATGTGCCACCAGAATTTCAACCTGAAATGACAATGTTTGGAGCAAATATGAATACTCAAGCAAGTGATCGCGGGAATGAACCAGTCACGTGGAACCAGTTTCATACATTCGCGAATCAAATGGATGCGCATTTCGTTGCAGTAGAAGCACGGTTCAACGAAATGGATATGCGATTCGTTGCAATAGAAGCAAGGTTCAATGAAATTGACAAAAGGTTCAACGAATTAGATGCAAAGATCAACCTGCTACGAGGTGAATTCCTCGAGTTCAAGGAAGAGATGCGGCTTGTTCCATTGAAAATTGCCGGTTGGGTAGCCGGTGCCATGATCGGTTCTAGCGGCGTTATCTTTGGCGGTTTTCAGCTATTGCGCGGCCTTCTATAGGCCTCAAAGTGGTCTAATCTCTATTCAGCACTACTGCTGAAAGGGGAATATATGACAACGGCGTCATATAAGAACTACTCGGCACTCGAAGCGGCAGAACTTCGCGTACGCGAAGCCGGCGAGTGGCTGAAGTTGGAAGATGGCTTGATCGAAACGATCGTCGCACCACGAAGAATCATCGAGGTGGCAATTCCATTTCGACG
>JBJOOQ010000030.1:0-13780 GCA_046051205.1 Actinomycetota bacterium | reverse complement strand
AATGCGACGACTCCAATTGATTGACTCTGTCGACACACCTTGATCTTTGATTTCGCTGCGCTGGCGGTCAAGTTCAACTGCGATACTCGCCAAGTTATTCGGTAGCTGTTGGGCAATAGTGTTGCGCAAGTGTGAGGCAAGCGCCGGACTTTTTCCCTCTGTTGATACTGCAACAATCACATTGCCATCGCGATGCGTGGCGGCCAGATAAAACGAACAGCGGTCTGGGTCGTCTGCCGAATTCACCCAAGTGCCACGCGAATTGCCTTCGTCGTAAATGAGTTGATCAACAGCGTGATTGCCGGTCGCGGTAATGACTAATTGGAAGCCATCGGTGTCGCCAACTTCGAAGGTTCTCTGCACCAATGTGGAATTCGGCATGGTGGAAAAATCGTCCACAAAGTTGGGGGAGATGACGGTGACATGCGCACCTTCATCTGCAAGCGCCTTGGCTTTGCGGTACGCGATTCGACCGCCACCAACGACAAGAGCCTTACGCCCTCTGAGCGAAGATCGAGGCCAGCAGTTTCACCAATCACGATGATGCTTGGAGCTTGTGCCTCTGCAAGGTGTGCCTCGGCCAACGTGAGGCGTGAAATGGTTTGGTCTGCTCGTGTTCCGTTATGAATGATGGCAACGGGAGTGGACGGGGTCATGCCAGCACTCAGAAGGTCGGCAGAAATCTTTGGCAAGTTTGCGGTGCCCATCAGCACCACGAGTGTTGCTCCGGTTTTGGCATGTGCCGACCAGTCAACGCTTTCGTTTGGGTCTTCGCAATGTCCGGTAACTACCGTGACTGCGCGTGCAATTCGTCGGTGGGTAACAGGGATACCTGCAATTGCAGGTACGGAAAACGCTGATGAAATACCTGGAACAATTTCGAAAGCAACGCCAGCGTTAATGAGTGCTTCGGCTTCTTCGCCTCCACGGCCAAACACGAATGGGTCGCCGCCTTTTAGACGTACAACGTGTTGGTGGTTGCGGCCCAGTGTGACGAGCAGTTCATTGATGAGCACTTGTGTATGGCTGCCGCCAGCGCGCTTGCCAACATCGATGCGTTCTGCATCGGCTGGAATGAGCGCCATGATCTCATCTGAAACGAGACGGTCATGAACAACCACTTGTGCAGATGAAATGAGGCGATGAGCTTTGACAGTGAGGAGGTCGGTACTTCCCGGACCAGCACCAACGAGGAATACGGTCATACCGATTCCTTGGCGTGCAGTCCGCATTCAGTTTTCTCGGTGCCTGCCCAACGACCCGAGCGAGCATCGCCATCAACTGCTGCAGGACGCGTGCATGGCCAGCAACCAATCGAGGTGTAACCCTGACTAGTCAGTGGATGCTCGTTCAATCCGTGAACTTCCAAATATTTGTCGTAATCGCTCTGTGTGAAATTGGCGAGTGGATTGACTTTGATGACATCGCGCAACATGTCGTGACTCACCAATGGAGTATTCGCTCGGCTTGCTGAGTCGTCGCGACGCAAGCCAGTAATCCACGCTGACTTGTTTGCAAGAGCGTGTTCAAGTGGCGCAACTTTGCGAATGGCGCAGCATGCATCGGTGTCGCGTTGCCACAAGTCATCAGGAAGAACTGTCTCCGCTGGAGCAATGACCTCAAGGTTGCCGGCAGTTTGTTCTGCGAGTCCTTTTGCGTACCACAGTGTTTGTGCAAACAAGTATTGAGTATCAATCAGCGTCACGGTTGAACCCTTGACCGTTGACCACGTCATGTGCGCAAGCACTGGGTCGCCAAAACTTGACGTGACGACGAGGTCCGCACCAAATGTTCCATGTGCCCAAGCAATGATGTCTTGAGGCGACCACGATTCAAACTGTTTCGTGATGGTGGCAACGTTGCCCGCAGAGAGCGGTAATTCTTGCATCAGACTGCGCACTCCGAGTCGCCAACATCTGCAACGAATGGACCGGTTTCGCCGTAGTCCACGAAGAAGTCGGCGTTTTCTTCTGGCGTAGGGAAGTGATCGAGGTCTGCAAGGCCAACAGCAACTGCTGATGCACCGCCCGAGCGGTCCATCCAAGCGCGGAAGGTTTCGCCTGCTGAACGCTCTTCTGCGAAGCGGCGAACCACGCGGGTAACTGCTTGTGGCGCATTCTTGGCAGGCACGCGAAGGGCCTTTTCGCCAAAGAAGATCTGCTCTTCGCCAACATATCCACCGAGCAGCATCTGGTAACCAGGGGCAGCCTGGCCGTGTGCACGGCGTTCGGCACCAAAGAACCCAATGTCGCTGGCATGGTGCTGACCGCAGCTATTTGTGCAACCAGAAATGTTGATGCGAACGCCACCAACTTCGGCAAGCCCTTCCTCTTCAAGTGCTTCGCCAATGGCCTTTGCCAAACCGCGTGATTGTGTGATTGCAATGTTGCAGGTGTCGGCACCTGGGCAAGCCACAACGTCGCGAGCAAGCTCGGCACCAGGTTGCGCCATACCGATGACTTCGAGAGCCTTGTAGAGAACTTCCAATTGCTCTTCGGTAAGTGCGCGGAACACCACGTTCTGACGGTTGGTCAAACGTACATCGGCATTCAGATCGCGCTGAATTTTTGCCAATGCCCTGAACTGATCTGCGGTGATGTCGCCAAGTGCGGCGTAAGCAATTGCGGATACTGAACCATTTGCTGTTCCGCGAATAACACTGGTTTGTACCCAGCGCTTAAACGGATCATTTGATTTCAAATCAACACGTACGCCCTGGCCCATCTGGGTGATTTCACCACTGGTTGCAGCGCCTGCTGCCTTGTCGCCAACAGAAGCAACTTCTGGTGGAATTCCACCTGGCCATGTCGACGAAGCGGGGAGTGTGTGACGCACTTTGATTACGCGACGTCGAACTTCGTCGATGCCAAGTTGATCAACAACCCACTTCAAACGTGCACGTAGCTTGTTGTCACGGTTACCTGTTTGGTCGAACACGCGAAGAGTTGCTTCAATCGTTGGCAGTAGATCTTCACGTGAAGTGAAGTCTTCAAGTGCAAGCGCTGGGTGTGGTGTTGCGCCAAGACCACCTGCGATGTACACGCGGAAGCCCGGCTCAACAGTTCCGTCTTCGTTGGTGCGTGTGGTTGCAACAACGCCAAAGTCGTTAAACATTGCTTGACCGCAGTCAGTTGAGCAACCAGAGAAGTTCACTTTGAACTTGCGTGGTAAGCGCTGGCCGATTGGGTTACGCACGAAGTGGCGGAACGTTGCTTCGGCCCACGGCGTAACGTCAAGTTTTTCGTGAGGGCATGCACCTGCAAGGTGGCAAGCCATGACGTTGCGCACGGTGTCGCCACATGCTTCGCGCGACGTTAAACCAACCTCTGCAATTTCACGGAGGAGTGCTGGCATTTTCGTGAGTTCAACGAAGTGAAACTGAATGTTTTGGCGAGTAGTGATGTGGCCCCAACCGCGTGAGTATTCGGTGGACAGCTTTGCCATCAGTTCGAGTTGTTCTGGAGTGATCGTTCCTGCAGGCAACTTGATGCGCACCATTTGGTTGGTGCCGCCTTGGCGCTGGCCATACACGCCGTTGTTCAAGCGAATAACGCGGAAGACATCTTCTTCAATTTCGCCAGCGAGGTATTGGGCGATCGCTACTTCGAAGCGCTCGATGTCGGCCTGCTGTTCCTTGTACAGGCTTCGTGTTTGCGCAATTACCGGTGCGATTCCCATGGTTTCCCCTTGTTGACCTGTATTTGAGCCATTTGGCTAAATACGACTAATAAGGTCAACTTTATCGGGAATAGGCAGGATGGGCAATGCCGGGCTAGGAATTATTGGCCGGGATCTTGCCCTATCTCTCGGAGGCCATCATGCAGCGCCTTGCGCAGCCGTCGAGCCATGTTTGGGCTGAAGTGGCCAATGAGGCCTTCGCCGGCGTGGCCAATTTCGTCGATAGTCAGCACAATGCGCGGCTCGGCATCGTCATAGTCGTCGCTAATGGCGACACCCCATGAAATGAGCTTGGCGTCTTCGTCGCCCGCTGGAAGGTCGCTTTGCTGGAACGGGTAGTCGTCAATCGATCTGCGCATAAGGCAAGTCTGACAGATTGCGAGTTAGGCGATGTACTTCACTCCAAGCAATGAAACCGTGGCAATGCATGCCCAAGAGGTGAGTGCAAGCACCAGCGGTCGGCCTCCAACCTTCATGAGGTCGCGGATTTTTACTTCAGAACCCAAACCAACGAGTGCTGCCGCAAGTGCCCACTGCTCAATCTTCTTCAGCGGTGATAGCCAATCGTCTGGAATAAAGCCCGTGGTTCGTAGCACCACCATCGCAATAAATCCAACAACAAAAGCAGGGATGAGGGGAGCCTTGCGTCCAGGGAAGCGCGGTGTGATTCCAGCAGATGGTCGTTGGATCCACACGCTGATCACTCCAATGAGCGGTGCAAGCAGAAGCACCCGCGAAAGCTTGACCACGGTTGCCGAATGAACTGCATCGTTTCCACCTGTAGAGGAAGTGGCGATTACCTGAGCAACGTCGTGCACACTTGCGCCAACCCAAGCACCGAACAAATGTGGGTCGCCGAGCCCAACAACATCCCGCAGCAACGGAAGTAACGCAATGGCAAGGCTTCCGCACAGGGTGACAAGGGCAATTGCGTAAGCAACCTCTTCTTCGTCGGCATCAACAACTCCGTCAACTGCAGCAACTGCCGATGCTCCACAAATAGAAAACCCAGTGGCAATCAGTAGTGACAGCGATTTTGATACACCAAGACGGGGTCCAAGCCACATGGTTCCCAGGAACGTAGTTGCTACTACCAGCAACACAACGATCACTTCACGACCGCCAAGTTCAACAATTTGTTCGGCGGCTAGCTGCGTTCCAAGTAGGACGATGCCGAAACGGAGAACTCGCTTTGCAGCAAATTTCTGCCCTGGTTCACACGACCGTGGAATGGCGCCTAGGTTGCCGAGGACGACGCCAATAACAAGCGATGCCACAAGCGGGGAAACAGCGCTCAATCTCCAATGAACGTTGAACCCAATAAAGGTCACACCAAACGCAAAAATCAAGCCCGGTAGGTACCTGCGCACAGCAACTATCACTATTGAATTGTAGAATTTGAACGTGGTTTCGGACAATTCATCACCAACTCGAGTATGGAGTGAGCGCGGTGAATGGCGCACACTGCTGGTGGTGCTCTCGGTGTACGGGCTTACGGCGCTTACTGTGGCGCGTTACGAAGTGCTCACGCCGTGGCTTGCAGTGCCTTTCCTGGCCGTTCTTGGCGCTTGGCACCTGAGCATGCAGCACGAGGTTTTGCACGGACACCCATTCAAGAATCAGTTTCTGAACGATTTCATTGGCGGGATTCCCGTCACGCTGTGGATTCCGTATTTGGCATTTAAAAAAGATCACCACGAACATCACCTTTCGGACTTAACGAACCCAGCGCTCGACAACGAGAGCTATTACGTGACGCAAGAGCAGTGGGACAAGGCAGGAAAAATTCGTCGTGCTGCTTGGACTGCAAACCGCACCATTTTGTTCCGCATGTTTGTGTGGACCATTGTCAGCACCATTACGTATGTGCTGTCGGTATTGAAGCGCGCGGTGCGAAATGAAAAGAGCGACCGTCTTGCAGTCGCGTTGCACGCCATTGGTGTTGCGTTTGTGGTGTATCTCGTGTCGCTATCCAGTATGCCGTTGTGGCAGTTTGCATTAGGCACGGTGTATGGCGGTCGCATTCTGAATGCCATACGTCCGTTCCCTGAACACAAGTATCAAAGCGGTGTTGAAACTACAACGGCGATGATTATGGCCGGACCATTTTTTAGTTTGCTCATGTTGAATAACAACTTGCACGTTGCGCACCACGATGAACCGTGGGTGCCGTGGTATCGCGTGAATGCGTTAGCGCGCAGGGTGAATGCGGTAGAGCGTGCTCGTGAAGCGGGCTTGCTCTACGAAGGTGGCTACGCCGAAGTGTTCCGCAAGTTTTCGTTTAAGCCAGTTGATTCGCCTGTACGCGAACGCAACTAATTAACGCGTTGCTACAACTGGGAAGCGCGGGTCATTCAGCGCATCACCAAACTGCAATCCATTGCCTTCAAGTGGAGGAGATGTTTTCCACGGGCGTGAAGCGAACACAGCATCGTCGCCCACATATCGGAAGCTAACTGCGCGGCGCAGTTGCACTCCTGTTCCGGCGGTTCCTGGTGCGGAGTGAAGCGTTCGGTAATGAAACGCAACCGCGTCGCCAAGTTGAACTGGGGTTGAAATCACTTCGTCAGCATTGAGTTCTTCAACTGACGGTAAGTGCACGAAGTCGTGTGCGGTTTCAACATATGCAGTTTGATCCTTAAACCGCTTCGGAATGAATCGCTTGTTCCACTTGTGGCTGCCGGCAATAAATCGCAGTGCCACTGAGTCGGGAATGGGGTCGAGTGGAATCCAAATGCTCACGTTGTCCATGCCGTCAATTCCGTAGTACGGATCGTCGTGGTGCCATGGGGTGACTTCTTTGGTCTCGGCTTCTTTCACCAGTACGTGTTCGTGGAAGAGGCGACAAGTCGATGTGCCCATCAAATTGAGCGCGGCTTCAGGTACAGAACCATGCATGCCCACTTCGGCAAATGATGGGATTCGATTCCAGTTCACGTAGTCGTCAAAAAATCGACCGGTTGCTCCAGTGGGCGTGTATTCATTTGCCCACGGGCCAGGGCTTGCCATGTTGGCCGTAACGCCTTTGCGAAGCGACTCCAGTACTTCTGGTGTAACCAGATTGCGCAACACCACAACACCGTCGCGTTGGTACGCGCTGCACAGTTGTGTGTCGATGGCCATGACTTCACCCTAATTGGGAGCGAATTGAGTGGGATATATGAAGAACCCGCCGGCTTGCGCCGGCGGGTCCCAGAGTTCCATGTAGCGGAGACCGCTAGTTACATGCGGAAGCCCTTGTTCACCATGGAGATGACAGCATCCTTAACTGGAATCATTCCAGCCACGATTGCGCCGTTCGCGCAATAGGTCTGCCAATCCTGGTCGAACGTCATGCCCCAACCGGTTGCAGGTGTCATCTTGAGTAGCCAGCACATTGCAATTGCAACGATCAGGCCCCAGTTTGAACCAATGATTGGAATTTTCTTGATTATGCCGGACAGCTGAACAGTGCCAAGTACCGAATCGACAACGGTCGTTACGGCACCGAGCAGGAGGGCTGCTAGGAGTAGGTATCCAAGTGTGTACATGATGTATTCCTCAGTTCTGTGGGCGTCATTGCCCACGAATTCGACCGTAAATGACAATTGTCACCATGTGGGGGATTACACGAAATTGCAACAATTGCGCCTTTGCACTGGGGAAAATATCAATTCTGTAACACTTGCAAAGTCGTAAGGTTGGCGCGATGAATGAGGAAGTTTCGGCAAACGTAACGGGTGATCCGTGGTCGCCTTTGCGCATTGCGATGTATCGATCGCTGTGGGTCGCGGCCCTGGTGTCAAACGTGGGCACGTTCATGCACATCGTTGCTGCTGGTTGGGCAATGACTTCGCTTACCGATTCACCAACGTTGGTCGGCTTGGTGCAAACCAGTTGGGCGGTGCCGGGTTTTGTGCTGGCCTTGCATGCTGGTGCATTTGCCGACATGGTGGATCGTAAGAAACTGATCGTTGTGACGCAAATTGCCGCCTTGGCTATTGCCGTGGCGTTGAGTGTTCTGGATGTAACAGGAAACCTTGGAGTGACCACGCTGTTGGCCGGAACGTTCCTTGAATCGGTTGCACTCACCATTGCAGCACCTGCGTTCATGGCACTCACTCCGCAACTTGTTGGAACGCAGTATCTATCGCAAGCGTTCGGTCTCGACTCGGTGTCGCGCAACATTGCTCAATCTGTTGGGCCGGCACTTGCAGGAGCGATCATTGCATTTACGAGTGCTGGGGCAGTGTTCATGTTGAATGCGGTGTCGTTTGTAGGAATTTTGATTGTGTGTCGAAAGCTTCCAACGATGTCAGCACAAGCAGAAAAAATGTCAAATATAAATCGTGTGATTAAAGATGGAATCGGCCATGTAGTGCGAACAGCACAACTACGAAACATTGCCGTACGGCTTGCGCTTGTGTTTGCAAGCACTGCATCCCTGATTGCTGTCATGCCAATTGTTGCTAAAGAATCGCTTGGTGTGAGTGCTGGGGGCTTTGGCTTGCTTTCAGGTGCACTTGGAGTTGGATCTGTTGGTGCAGTCTGGGTATTGCCAATTTTGCGCAAGAAGTGCCAACCTGAACTTCTTGCAGTTATCGCTTCGTTCGTGTGGGCGGCAACTGCGGTTGGTTTGGCTCAGTCTTCAACATTGACGGAGGCAGTGCCTGCATTATTGATCAGTGGTGGTGCGCTCATGGTGCTGATTAACACATTGTTTGCAACGTTCATTGCACAATTGCCAGATCATTTACGCGGCCGGGGTTCGTCCATCGGCATGCTCATGGTGTGGTTGGGTACATCAGTAGGTGCCGCTGCTTGGGGCTACTGCGCAGAAGCCAGCAACGTACACGCAGCACTGATTGCTTCAGCCATCACCATGGCCTTTGTAGGCGTACTTAATCGAGTTGCACTGCCTATGGGAAAGTAACTATTTAGGCGTGAACGGTGAGGCGGCGAACTGCTTCCACCACCACATCGTCAACCGTGATGCTGCCGGCTTCAACTGCCTGAGCAAGGTCGACACGCATTTCATGTTCCCAGAATCGTTCTAGGTGAGCAACGGTCGACTTCACTGCATCCAAGCTGCTGTCAGCTGAGAACTGGCGTGCAATCTGGTTGGCCATGCGAACAAGTGCGCTTAAGCGATGTGCTGGGTGGTCAAGTTCGGCTGTTGCAGCGCTGCGACCCGGTGACACCTGTACAGCTGTCACTTTGTATTCAGGACAGTTAGTGGCCCAGTCCGAGTTGTCGGTAGTAATCACGTTGGCACCACTGATTGGGTAGTGGAACGTGGTGTACACCACTCCAGGAGCTACACGCTCAGTTACTTGTGCGCGAAGCACAGTGTTGCCCACGCGGCTGGCGATAGTGACTTCTTCGCCGTCGCGCACGCCACGCTCAAGAGCATCGCTTGGGTGAATTTCCAGCAAGTCTTCGGCGTGCCAAGCAACGTTCTTTGTGCGGCGAGTCTGCGCGCCCACGTTGTACTGGCTGAGAATACGTCCAGTGGTGAGCAGAAGTGGGAACTTGCGAGTCGACTTTTCCTCAGTTGGCACGTACGGAGTTGGCGTGAACTTGCCGAGTCCGCGTACAAACTTTTCCTTGTGCATAATTGGCGTGCCATGTGGGTTGGCGTCGTTGCACGGCCACTGAACACTGCCTTCGTCGTCGAGGCGAGCAAATGACACGCCCTTAAACGTTGGGGTGAGTGTGGCAATTTCGTCCATAATTTCGCTGGACTCGTTGTAACTCATTGGGTGACCAAGCGCATTTGCAAGCTCGCACACAATTTCCCATTCGTGCTTACCGGTTTGAGGGCGCATTGCTGGGCGAACGCGGTTAATGCGACGCTCTGCGTTGGTAAACGTTCCATCTTTTTCGAGGAACGAGGTGCCAGGGAAGAACACGTGAGCAAAGCGCGCGGTCTCGTTCAAGAAGAGGTCTTGAACAATGACGCACTCCATTGAGGAAAGCGCAGATTCAACGTGTGCGGTATTCGGGTCGGATTGCGCGATGTCTTCACCGTGCACGAAGATGCCCTTGAAGTTGCCATCAATTGCATTGTCAAACATGTTTGGAATGCGCAAGCCTGGCTCGGACTGAATGACCGTGCCCCACAGTTGTTCAAACATGGTGCGCGTTGCGTCGTCGCTGACGTGGCGGTAGCCAGGAAGTTCGTGTGGGAATGAACCCATGTCACATGAACCCTGCACGTTGTTTTGTCCACGAAGTGGGTTCACACCAACACCGTCGCGACCAAGGTTGCCGGTTGCCATGGCCAAGTTGGCCATACCCATCACCATGGTGCTGCCTTGACTGTGCTCGGTAACGCCCAAGCCGTAATAAATTGCGCCGTTGCCGCCAGTTGCGAACAAACGTGCAGCTTCGCGTACCTGTGCTGCTGGAACACCTGTGTGGGCTTCCATTGCCTCTGGGCTGTTCTCTTCGCGTGAAACGAATTCACTCCAAATTGCGTATTCAGATGGTTCGCAACGCTCAGTAATGAACTTGTTGTCGGCAAGACCCTCGGTCACGATGACGTGGGCGAGTGAGTTGATGATTGCCACGTTGGTGCCTGGCTTCAACTGGAGGAAGCCTGAAGCCTCGATGTGTGCGGTCTTGACCAAGTCAATCTTGCGTGGGTCAACAATGATGAGCTTGGCGCCTTCACGTAGGCGCTTCTTCATGCGTGAAGCAAACACTGGGTGAGCATCGGTTGGGTTTGCGCCAATGAGCAAGATGACATCGGCGTATTCCACCGACTTGAAGTCTTGTGTTCCAGCTGAAGTTCCGAATGCATTGCTGAGTCCGAAACCAGTAGGCGAGTGGCACACGCGAGCACAAGTGTCAACGTTGTTGTTGCCAAATGCTGCGCGAACCATCTTCTGCACAACGAACACTTCTTCGTTGGTGCAACGCGATGAGGTGATTGCGCCAATTGAGTACTTGCCGTGACGCTTCTGAATGTCTTGCAATTTTCCTGCAGCAAATGCGATTGCTTCTTCGAAAGAAACTTTCTTCCATTCGTCAGTAATCGATTCGCGAATCATTGGCTCTAGCTGACGATCTTGGTGGTTTGCGTAACCCCAAGCGAAGCGTCCCTTTACACATGAGTGACCTTCGTTTGCTCCACCGTTTTTGTATGGCGTCATGCGCACAACGGTTTCGCCTTGCATCTCTGCTTTGAATGAGCAACCAACTCCGCAATATGCGCACGTGGTGAGCACGGTGCGGCGAGGCTGACCAAGTTCAATCACCGTGTTCTCGGTAAGCGTTGCCGTTGGGCAAGCTTGCACGCATGCACCACACGACACGCAAGGCGAGTCGAAGAAGTTACCGTTGAAACCAGCGGCTACACGTGAGCCAAAACCGCGACCTTCAATGGTGAGTGCGAATGTTCCCTGAATCTCTTCGCATGCGCGAACGCAACGGTTGCACACGATGCACTTTGATGAATCAAATGTGAAGTAGGGGTTTGAGGTGTCTTTGCCGAGGCTGAGGTGGTTATCACCGTCGTAGCCGTAACGAACATCGCGAAGGCCAACTGCGCCAGACATGTCTTGCAATTCGCAGTCGCCGTTTGCTGCGCATGTGAGGCAATCCAATGGGTGGTCGCTGATGTACAGCTCCATTACTCCGCGGCGCAAGCGCTCGAGTTTCGGTGTTTGTGTGCTGACCGTCATGCCAGGTGAGCATGGAGTGGTGCACGAAGCAGGGGTGCCCTTGCGTCCATCAATTTCCACCAAGCACAAGCGGCATGAACCGAATGGATCAAGTGAGTCGGTTGCGCACAACTTTGGAACATCTACGCCTGCAAGCGCTGCTGCGCGCATGACTGAGGTTCCTTCGGCGACAGAGATCTTGACGCCGTCGATTGTTACTTCGACTGCGGTTTGTTCTCCGTTACGGCTAGTTGGCTTTGGTGCCGGTGTACCGAGGTCGTGATCCACGAGTGTCATGTTGATGTTCCCTTGTTAGCCCTGAAAGTCTTCGGTGAAATTCTTAAGTGCACTGCGCACAGGAAGTGGTGTGAGACCGCCCATTGCGCACAGTGATCCGTCGGCCATTACTTCGCAGAGGTCGACGAGCACTTCTATGTTGGCATCGCGATTAATGCCTGCAGTGATCTTGTCAATTAGTTCAACGCCACGGGTGGATCCAATGCGGCACGGAGTGCACTTTCCGCAGCTCTCGGCAACGCAGAACTCCATGGCGAAACGGGCTTGTGCGGCCATGTTTACGGTGTCGTCAAACACCACAATTCCGCCGTGGCCCACCATTGCTTCTGCTGCCGCAAATGATTCGTAGTCCATCGGAAGGTCGAACTTGTCGGTAGGCAAGTAGGCACCAAGTGGTCCACCAACTTGTACCGCGCGAATTGGGCGACCGCTTTCGGTTGCGCCACCCAGGTCGTTCACCAGTTCGCCAAGTGTGATGCCGAATGCGGTTTCCATGATTCCGCCACGGGCGATGTTGCCAGCAAGCTGGAACACTTGCGTTCCGCGACTGCGTCCCACACCAAGTGCTGCATACGCTGCTGCACCGTCGGCGAGGATCGCTGGGATCGTTCCGAGTGACAACACGTTGTTCACCACGGTTGGTTTCCCAAACAAACCAACAAGTGCTGGAATTGGTGGCTTCGCGCGAACAACACCGCGCTTGCCTTCGAGGCTTTCGATCAGTGCGGTTTCTTCGCCGCAAATGTATGCACCTGCACCAACACGAACCTGAATGGTGAATGCAAAGCCCGAACCCAAAATGTTGCTGCCTAGCCAACCTTGCTCTGTGGCTGCGTCAACTGCTTTGTTCAACGCTTCAATTGCTTCTGGGTATTCACTGCGCACATAGATGTAACCGGTGTTTGCGCCAACTGCCCAACCTGCAATGGTCATGCCTTCAAGCAGCATGAACGGATCGCCTTCCATGAGCATGCGGTCTGCGAACGTTCCGCTGTCGCCTTCGTCTGCGTTGCACACGATGTATTTAGTGGTGCCTGGTGCTTCAAGAACCGTGCGCCATTTAATTCCGGTTGGGAATGCTGCGCCACCTCGACCACGAAGACCGCTGTCGGTTACTTCAGTAACAACATCACTTGGCGTCATAGCAAGCGCGCGCTTCAAACCTTTAACGCCACCGTTTGCTTCGTAGTCCTGTGCAGAGCGAGGGTCGACCACACCAACACGTTGATAGGTGACACGTTGCTGGCGCTTGATCCACGGAAGTTCGGTGGTCAGACCAAGTCGAAGTGGGTGAGCGCCACCATTCAGAACGTCAGCGCTGAGCAAGCTTGGAACGTCGTCAACAAGAACTGGTCCGTATGCAATGCGACCTTCCTTAGTCGCAACTTCGATCATTGGCTCGAGCCACATCATGCCCCACGAGCCATTGCGTACAACTCGCACACCTTTTTGTTTTGCAAATGCTGCAGCAACATCGTCGGCACCGGCGGCACGTGAAGCCGCATCGCGCGGAACGTATACGGTGACACCTTCGCCGGTGGTGTCGATTGACGCTTCAGGAATTCGCTTGGCGATTGCGTCGCCAATGATGGTTTCAATCGACGTTTCGTTTACGCCACCAATGAGGCGAGCATCAACAGAAACTGCAGGCCCGAGTGCGCAATGACCTAAACAGAACACTTCTTCAACAACAACCTTTTTGCCATCGCCTGCAAGTAGTGCGCGGTCCCACACATCGCGACCACCGCGTGACTGACATGCTTCTGAGCGACACACCTGCACGATTGGGCCCGCAGGCTCTTCGGTGCGGAAGTCTTTGTAGAACGTGATGACGCCATGCACTTCGGAAACCGTGACATTAAATACATCGGCAAAAACTGGGATCAGTTCTTTGCTGATATATCTGGCGTGGTGCTGCACTGCGTGAAGTGCTGGCAACATGCCACCTTCAACGCCAGCAAATTGGCGGACAATGGCTTCAAGTTCGGGGAGCGATGCGTTGGTACTCAAGGCTCATAATCGTAGGCGAAATAAGGGCTAGAGCGACAGTGAGCCCTCAGAATTGAGCAATTCTCGAACTAGTTCACAAAGAGTGAGCGGATTTCGCCTTCAGGGTCTGTGAGGACGTTCATTTCGGCGTTGATCTCAAGGGTTTGGCG
>JBJOOQ010000029.1:0-13537 GCA_046051205.1 Actinomycetota bacterium | reverse complement strand
CAAATGTGCTTCGACGCTCCGCTGATTTTGAGCTGGTTGAAGGATTTGCGTGCAGCAGGTTTCACCACGCCAATCAATCTTGGTATTCCTGGTGTTGTTGATCGCACTCGTTTGATGTCGGTTGGTGTGCGCACGGGTGTTGGCCAGTCGCTTCGTTACTTGAAGAAGAACAAAGCGTCACTCACATTGATGTTTGCTCCAGGTGGCTATGACCCAACCAAGTTATTGAACGACATTGCAGTGAAAGCAGACGAACTCAACGTTGCTGGTATCCACTCGTTTACGTTTAACAGCACTGCCGACACAGCGCAGTGGGCAAATGCAATTTTGGATCAGCAAGTATGAGTACAACCAAAACTGATGTAGTCATTATTGGTGGCGGTGTTATGGGTGCATCTATTGCACTTGAGCTTTCACGACATGGCCGTAAAGTTGTCGTTATCGACAAGGGTGGTGCTGCAGGCGCAGGTTCAACCAGCGCGTCGTCAGCAATCATTCGCTTTACCTACTCCAACTTCAACACCATTTTGATGGCATGGGAGAACGCCCAGCATTGGTTCAACTGGAGTCAATTCGTTGGAATTGAAGACCCAGATGGCATGGCTAAGTATGTGCAGACGGGTTACTTAGTGTTCCTCACCGAGGGTTACGACGGTCTTCGTCAGCGTGAACTGTGGGACGAGTTTGGCATTCCGTACGAATTGTTGTCGCCAGAAGAAGTGAAGAAGCGTTGGCCAGCCTTTGAAACCGGAAAGTTTTACCCACCAAAGGCCATTGAAGACCCAGCATTTGCCGACGATCCGTATGACCAGTTGTCAGCTTTGTTCGACCCACTCAGTGGTTTCATGGACGACCCGATGTTGGCAGCGCACAACTTGGCTCATGCTGCAAAGCAACATGGCGCCGAGTTCTTGTTCCATAAAGAAGTCAGTGAAATCACTCGTGACGGCGACGTAGTCAGTGGCGTAGTGCTGAAGACGGGCGAGCGCTTCGAGGCTCCAATCGTCATCAACGCAGCGGGCCCGCATGCTGCTGCAATCAACCGCATGGCTGGCGTATATGACGAGATGACGGTGCATCACCGTCCGTTGCGCCAGGAAGTGTTTTCGCCACCAGCGCCAAAGGGCTTCCGTTTGGAAGACAATGCGCCGATCGTTGCAGACCTCGACCTTGGTCAGTATTTCCGTCCGCATATGGGTGACTTGCTCAACGTGGGAACAACGGAACCAGCGTGCGATCCGCTGCACTTCTTGGATGACGCAGATAACTGGAACGATTCCGTGTCGGTGGAGTTCTTTGAACGCGTCATGCTTCGTTTGGCTCGCCGCTTGCCAGACTTCGGTATTCCACACAAGTTGCTTGGTATCGGTGCGTTGTACGACGTAACCGATGACTGGATTCCGTTGTACGACAAGTCGAGCCTTCCAGGGTTCTTCATGGCATGTGGCACGAGTGGTAACCAATTCAAGAATGCGCCACTCGTTGGCAAGTTCATGCGCGCGCTTATCGAAGCACAAGAGCAAGGGATTGACCACGATGTGACCCCGGTAGAAGTCATGGGTGAATTCACTGGCATGCCAATCAACCTCTCTGCATTCTCGCGTCTTCGCACTCAGGCGGTCACCGCCGGAAACGTGATGGGTTAGTCTCGTTCAATGCAAACATCGCTGGAGCAATTACTGCTCACAGGAAAAGTGTTATTGGCAGATGGTGCTACAGGCACTAACTATTTCGCCATGGGTCTTACCTCGGGCGAGCCGCCAGAGTTTTGGATCACTGACCACCCAGATCGTGTTGAATCGTTGCATCAACAGTTTGTTGATGCAGGTTCCGACATCATTCTCACGAACACCTTCGGTTGTAACCGTCACCGTTTGAAGTTGCACAACGCGCAAGACCGCACGTTTGAATTGGCAAAGGGTGCAGCTCAAATCGCTCGCAAAGTTGCCGATGCGTCACCAAGACCCGTTGTAGTTGCAGGGTCAGTTGGGCCAACAGGCGAACTGTTCGAACCTCTTGGAGCACTTACTGAAGCCGATGCAATTGATGCATTTGCAGAGCAAATTGAAGGTTTGAAGGCTGGCGGAGCCGATGTCGCGTGGATCGAAACCATGTCGGCGCCTGAAGAAGCGCGCGCTGCAGCACTTGCCGCCATTCGTGTTGGCATGCCGTACGTCTGCACCATGTCGTTTGACACTGCGGGCAGAACAATGATGGGCATTATGCCTAATGCGTTGGAAGAAGTGTTTGCCGGTATTGATCCGCAGCCTCTTGCAATTGGCGCCAACTGTGGAGTTGGTGCGTCTGACATTGTGGTTTCGGTTTCGGAGATGGCAAGTTTCTCTACTCCGGTGGTGTCGAAAGGAAACTGTGGTATTCCAAAGTTTGTTGGCACCACCATTACCTATTCGGGAACGCCAGAACTGATGGCTACGTATGCCGAACTTGCGATTGACGCGGGCGTGCGCATCGTTGGCGGATGCTGCGGCAACTCGCCAGAACATGTTGCGTCCATGCGCCATGCAATTGATGGTCATACACGCGTAAGCGCGCCAAGCGTTGAACAGATTGTGAATCAACTAGGTCCGCTGACGAATACGGTGCCAACTGAGTCGGATACCAGTACTCGCGACGCCCGACGTCGTCGTACAAAAATCGAAGAGTAACCATGTCGAGGCAACGGTTTGTCGCTCCTGGTTTCGAACTTGTTGCCAAAGTGTTCGATAAATATCACGGTGCAGATAGAGCCGGTGCTTCGTTCGCGGCAACCCACAAAGGCCAACAAGTCGTTGACTTGTGGGGTGGCGTTCGCAGCGACGAAAAGCCGTGGGACGACGGAACGGTTTGCGTTATCGCATCTGGCACCAAAGGGATTTGCGCAACCGCAATCATGATGTTGGTTGAGCGTGGGTTGCTTGACTTAGAAATACCGATTGAAAGCGTGTGGCCCGAGTTCGCAGAGGGCGGCAAAGGACACGTAACGGTTGGTGACTCGCTTGCGCACGTGGCTGGTGTTCCCGGACTGGAACGATCAATCAGCGTCGAGGAGATTTCGGATCCAATAGTGATGGCGCAGTATGTTGCGGCGCAACACCCGATTACGCCAATTGGTGTTCCGTCGTACCATGCCATGACATACGGGTGGATTGCTAGTGAGTTGGTGCGTCGTGTCGATGGCAGAAGTATCGGAACATTTGTACGCGATGAAATTGCGGGGCCATTAGAACTGGATTTGTATATTGGCGCGCCAGATTCGGTGTTGCCGAGAATTGGCGAGACAACGCGTGCCGCAAACTACAACTACTCGGCAATGGCGGGCGACGATGTGGACCCTCGCTTGCAATACGTGTACGGAATGATTCCTGCCGAGCGTGGAACTTCAATGTTCGCTAAGTCGGAGCTTCCAGGTGGCGGTGGAATTGCCAGCGCATATGCCATGTCGCGGTTGTATGCCATGTTGGTGAATGGTGGCGAGCTCGACGGTGTGAGAATTCTGAAGTCTGAAACCATAGAGATCGCGCGTCGGCAGCGTTCAGTGGGTAACGATCCGTTGTCGGGTCGCTTGCTGCGATTTGGAGTGGGGTTCGAACTCAACCCAAACCCTTCGCGGCTGGGAATGGATCAACTGGCATTTGGTCATACGGGCGCTGGCGGTTCTACGCATGGTGCTTGGCCAAGTTTGCAGGGCAGTTTTTCGTATGCAATGCGCGAATTTCAGTCCGAAAACGCAGACAGTCGTGGCATCGAACTTCTCGACGTGCTTGATGAGTGCATGTCGAAAGCCAAATAAACGGAGAAGTAAGGGTTACTTACCCTTCCACACTGGGTCTCGCTTTTCGGCAAATGCATTTGGGCCTTCCATCGCATCTTCCGAATTGATTGCCTTGATGTATGCCTCGTTCTTGCGCGTTGCGGCATAGCTATCGGCAATATTCAAGTCTTCGGTGACACGCATGATGTCGAGTACCGCAGCAACGCTGAGTGGGGCAGACAGGCAAATCTCGGCTGCCAGAGCTCGCGCGGTGTCCATCAACTCGGCACTTGGCGCAATTTTGTTCACGATGCCCCAACTCATTGCTTCATCTGCGGTTAATCGACGACCACCAAAGATGATTTCGTTGGCCAACTGACGTGGCAACAGTCGTGGTAAGCGAATTGAACCTGCATCGGGAAGTACGCCGACTCGTGTTTCAGGGAGAAAGAATTGTGCATGGTCTGCAGCAACAATGAAATCTGCAGACATTGCAATTTCGAAACCACCACCAACTGCCATGCCGTTTACGGCAACAATGATCGGCTTGGTTCGGTTTGGCAATTCGGGAAATCCACCGAAACCACCTGCGCCGTAATCCGATTCGAATGACTCGCCATCTGCAGCGCTTCCCAAGTCCCATCCTGCAGAAAAGAACCTCTCTCCGCCGCCGGTAAGAATGGCAACGCGTTGCACTGGGTCTGCCATGAAGGCGACGAATGCATTGCTCATTTCTCGGCTGGTGGCTGCGTCGATTGCGTTTGCCTTCGGTCGGTCGAGAGTGATCTCGAGCACCTTGCCATCAAATGAAGTGGTGGTGTGAACGGACATGGGCTATTTCTCCTCGATGATTAGTGCATCTACTGCAACTGAAGACGTGGTGGTGACGAGCACGGGGTTCAGCTCAACCTCTGCAAGGTCTGATCCAACAACATTGTGTTGCAATGTGAGTATTGCGCTCACAAGCGAATCAATATTGGCGGCAGGCTTTCCGCGGTAGCCATTCAGAATTGGAGCAATGCGCAACTTTTGCAATGCGCCTTGTATGTCTTGTGCGGTTGCTGGCGCGAGTAGGCACTGTGTGTCTTTCCAGAGTTCGGTGAGCACTCCACCTGCGCCAACGGTGATGAGCCAGCCAAGCGGTGCAGACCTGCGAATGCTCACGAGCACTTCGGCAACAATTCCAGTCACCGTCTGCTCAACCAAAAACTCGGCGATTTCAGATGGCATTGCGTTCAGCGCTGCAGTGAGTTGATCGGCGTCGCGCAAGCCAACGGCAACAGCGCCTGCCTCGCTCTTGTGGGCTAGCCCAAGACCTTTCAGAGTGATGGGGAAGCCAATGCGCTGAGACTCGGAAACCACCGAATCGCGTGCGCATCGAGCACCTTGCGGAACGGGAACGCCCCATGAAGCGAGCATGGTCTTGCTGTTTGCTTCATCAACTAATGCTGTTTCGCCTGGCGCTACAACCGGAGCAGGAAGCCCTATTGGAGAATGGGTTCCCAACCATGCTGCACGGTCGAGGGCTACCAGTGTTTCGCGTAATCCCTGAGCTGCGTTTAAGCCAAGCGACATGATGGAGTTGCGCATGCTTTCCGAAAAATTCTCAGACATTGTTGCTACGCAAACTGCGCGTCGGCCAGTTGCGGCGGCCGCTGCAGCAAAGGCCTCTGCAGCAACAAGCCAGCTGCTTGCGTCTTGATCGTCGCGTGGTGGGGCATCAAGCAATAACAACGTTGCGTCATGATCGCCGCGCATGGTTTCGCCAAACGTTGCGGTCATTGCTGGCTTATCGCCCCACATGAACGTGTGATAGTCGAATGGGTTGGCAACATGCACCAGTTCGGTAAGTGTTGCTTCAATGCGTGCAGTTTGTTCTGCCGGGAATGGCTCAAACTTCAGGTTCGTAAATTCCGACATATCGGCAATGAGCGATGCCTCTCCGCCAGAGCATGACAGCGATGCAAGTCGGTAACCGCTCAGCACGCCACCGTTGTCAAGCATCTTCAATGTCTCAATCAACTCTGTTGGTGTTTCCACTGTGGCCACTGCGCAACGTTCGAACAATGCGGCGTATGCCTGACGATTTCCCGCAAGCGAAGCGGTGTGCGAAGCAGCAATGAGTGCACCTGCTTCAGACTTGCCGGTTTGCAATGCAACGATGCGCTTGCCCTTGTTGTATGCGAGTTGCGCAAGTTGAGCGAAACGAATTGGTTCGCGCACGGCTTCAATAAACATGCCAATTGCAGTCACGCGTTCATCATCAATAAACGACTGCAGCGCATCTTCAACGCCGCCACCAGCCTGATTGCCCACAGTGACCATGTAGGCCATATTCAATCCGCGTTGCTGCATGGTGAGGTTGATTCCCACGTTGCCACTCTGCGAAATAACTCCAACGCCATGTTTCACAGGGCGACAGCCGTGTTCGTCTGGCCACAGTGCAATTCCGTCTAATGCGTTGATGTATCCGTAACAGTTCGGGCCAAGAATGGGAAGTTCCCCAGCACGGCGTACGAGTTCGGCTTGCAACTCAACATCGCCCGACTCTGCGAACCCCGATGCGTAACACACTGCACCGCCGGCTCCCATTGCGCTCAGTTGCGAAATGGCATCCAGCGTCAGGTGCCGGTTCACCGCCACGAACGCTGCGTCAGGAACTCCAGGCAGGTCGGCAAGCGAAGGAAAGCATGCAACACCGTGCATCTCCCTCTTGGTTGGGTGTACTGGCCAAATCTTCCCTGTGTAGCCCAACTTCAGGCACTGCTCAACCACACGCGCTGCAGGGGAGCCGCCAATGACGGCAATACTGCGTGGGTTGAGTAAGCGCGAGAGATCAGGCATGGCTGAGATCAGCCGCCGTACTTGCGCAGAAGCTGGCGCGAAATGATGTGGCGTTGAATTTCGCTGGTGCCGTCCCAAATGCGATCAACACGAGTGTCGCGCCACATGCGCTCAAGTGGCAATTCGTCCATCAGTCCCATGCCGCCAAAAATTTGAATGGCTTCATCGGTGACGAACTGGCACATTTCGCTTGCAAATACTTTGGCCATTGCCATTTCTGCATCATCAAACTTGCCATGAGCGTCGTTCCACGCAGCACGTAAGGTGAGGAGTTCTGCTGCATCAAGTTGCGTTTGCATGTCTGCCAACTTGAACGACACACCTTGGAACTTGCCAATTTGTTGTCCAAATTGCTCACGAGTGGCTGCCCACTCAATGCTCATCTGCAGTGCGCGACGTGCACGACCAACGCAAACCGCTGCAACCTGCAGGCGAGTGGAGCCAAGCCATTCGTTGGCAACGTCAAAGCCACCATGTAGCTCGCCAAGAATCTTGCTCTCTGGAACACGGCAGTTATCAAAGTTGATGATCAAGTTGTGGTAACCAGAGTTTGAAACGCTGTTGTAGCCGGCTACTTTTTCGCAACCTGGTGTGTCAAAGTCGACCAAGAAGCCGGTGATTTTTTTCTTTGGACCCTTCGAAGTCTGTTCTTCAGCAGTTGCTGCAAACAAAATGGTGTAGTCGGCAAGGTCAGCGTGCGAAATGAAGTGTTTCGTTCCGTTGATCACCCAGTCTTTGCCATCTTTCACTGCGGTGCACTTCATGCCGCGAACGTCAGAACCGGCGTCTGGCTCACTCATCGACAAGCAGTCAACTCGTTCACCCGTAATGGTAGGAATGAGGTATTCCTGAATCTGTTCGTCTTTGCATGCGCGCAAGATGTTCGATGGACGAGCAACGATGTAATGCAATGCGTAGGACGTTGCACCAAACTCACGGTCTACGAGAGTCGAATCGAATGAGTCAAGTCCGCCACCGCCGTATTCGGCAGGCATGTTGCACGCATAGATTCCAGCAGCGATTGAACGCTCCTTAATCTGCTTCACCAAGTCTGGTGGCACGTTTCCAAGTTTTTCTACGAGCTCTTCGTGCGGGATGAGCTCCTTCTCGGTGAAGGTGCGAGTGGTATCAACAATTGCTTGTTGTTCATCAGTGAGTTCGAAATTCATAATGATCCTTTACTTGTGTTTGATTTTCATGACACGACCAACATTTTCTGGTGTTGGAACATGTTTGTGTGACTCGTAAACCGCGTGTAATGCTTCGGCGACATGGGGAAGGATCGGGGCTGATTTGCCCGCTTTCATGTCCACATGCACCAGCATTTGTTCGCAATTCGACAGACGTTTTCCTGTTTCAGTATTGAACAACTCATGGTAAATGTGCATCCGCTTTGCATCAATGTCGAGCACCAAAGTGGTGCAGTGCAAAGGCTGATTCAAGAACGCTTCGTCCTCGTACACAATGTGGGTTTCAACGGTGTAAAACGAGTTTCCCGCTGCGCGGTACTCGTCGTTGTCGCCAATGTAGGTAAACAGGGCATCCGAACCCCAACCCATTGCGGTCAGGTAAGCAGCCTCGGTCATGTGGCCGTTGTAGTCCACCCAGTCTTGTTCAACTTTGCAGGTGTAGATATTGAGCGGAGCAGGAACCACGGTTCCAGGCGTCCACACCACTGCGCTCATTACTGCCTACTTTGCTGGCTTTTCGCCAACACGTCGGCCAATGCCAACTGGTTGTGGAAGTTTTGCGTGAGCGTCGCCAATTGGCTTTAGCTTCGTCATCATCTCGCTGCCCATTGGCGATGACTTGCCAGTGTTGGTATCCACATGCAAGAAAATGTGTTCTGCAGTAAATGCAACAACACCATCTTCGCGAACAACTTCAGACCACAGGTGAATGCGTTTCTCGTCATACGAAGCGACTCGGGTAAGCACCTTGATCTTGTCGCCCGAATGGGTTTGGTCAAGAAAACGCGTGTGACCCTCAACGGTGTAGAAGGTTCGACCGGTTGCAAGGTACTCAGGTGTGAAACCAATTGCGCGGAAGAACGTGTCGCTTGCTTCGCTCGCCAATTGTGAGTAACGCGAATCGTTGGTGTGTCCGTTGTAGTCAGTCCAGTCGGCGGGAATGATCATCTCGTGCGAGACAGATGGAGCGAGCGGGTCAAGAACAGGCACTGGTCCGCGACCAACGAGTTCGCGTTCGTACTCGGCAAGCACTTTTCCGGCGCCGTAGTTATTGCCGCGCAATGCCTGGAAAACCGAAACCAAACAGTCGTCGCGGAGAGCCTCTAGTTCGCGAATGGTTGCGGTGCCCGCCTGATCGTCGCTTTGCGAAACAATCTTTTCCAGTAACACATCGTCAAGTTCTGGCACGTCCATCAACTTGGTCCACGGCCATTTCAGTGATGGCCCAAACTGTGCCATGAAGTGGCGCATTCCGGCTTCGCCACCGGCAATGCGGTACACCAAGAACGTTCCCATGAATGACCAGCGCAAACCAGGGCCGAAGCGCATGGCGTCATCAATTTCTTCTGCAGTAGCAACGCCGTCATTCACCAACCACAACGCTTCGCGCCACAGCGCTTCCATCAAACGGTCGGCAATAAATCCGTCGATCTCTTTGCTCAACATGAGTGGCTTCATGCCAACAGCTGTCACCACTTCTTTTGCGCGCAATTTTGTTGCTTCGCTGGTTAAGTCACCACCGCAAATCTCTGCAAGTGGCATGAGGTACACGGGGTTAAAGGGGTGCACCACCACGAAACGCTCTGGGTGCACCATGTCTTTTTGAATCTGCGTTGGCAGAAGTCCAGACGTTGATGAACCAAACACTGTGGTTGGTGATGCGGCTTTACTGGCTCGAGCGAGCAATTCCTGCTTCAGCTCAAGGCGTTCTGGTGCGCTTTCCTGCACATAATCAACGTCTGTGACTGCCTCTTCGGGCGTGTTTACAAACGTGATGGTTCCTTCTTTGGGAAGGGGAGCAAGCGTCAATTTGGAATATGCACGACGTGCATTAACCATGATCTCGTTCATTTTGCGAGTTGCCTGCGGGTCGATGTCGTACAACTTCACGTCGACACCGTTCAGTACAAAACGTGCCGCCCATGCGCCACCGATAACTCCGCCACCGAGCAGGCCAACGGTTTTCAGACCAGGGATATTGCTCATGATGAGTCCTTACGCGTGCTTGGTGAGCTTGAGTTTTTCGCGAACTTCTTTCGGTCCCATGATGGACACGTTCATGTTCTCGAGAATGTTGACAGCGCGCTCAACGAGTTTGCCGTTGGTGGCAAGTTCGCCGCGGTTCAAGTACAGGTTGTCTTCAAGACCAACGCGCACGTTTCCTCCGGCAAGTACCGACTGTGCAACGAATGGAATCTGCATGCGACCAATTGAGAACGCCGAGAACACTGCGCCTTCAGGAATTTGGTTCACCATTGCCATGAACGTGTTCGGATCATCTGGTGCGCCGTATGCAATGCCCATGCACAACTGGATCATCACTGGATCATCGAGCAGGCCTTCCTTGAGCAAATCCTTCACCATCACCAAGTGGCCAGTGTCGAATACTTCAAGCTCTGGACGAACACCGAGGTCTTGCACAATTTTTGCCATCTTGCGCAACACGCTTGGAGTGTTGGTCATGATGTAGTCGCCGCCACTCGAAAAGTTCATGGTGCCGCAGTCGAGCGTGCAAATTTCTGGGCGCAGGCGAGTGACGTGGTCAAGGCGTTCTGTGGAACCAACCATGTCGGTACCGGCAGCAAGTGGCAATACATTTTCATCTCCACCAAGAACCAAGTCGCCACCCATACCTGCAGTGAGGTTGATGACTACGTCGGTGTCGGATGAACGAACACGATCGACAACTTCTGCGTACAGTTCGGTGTCACGTGAACCAAGACCAGTGCGTGGGTCGCGAACGTGAATGTGCACAACTGCAGCGCCAGCTTTCGCGGCTTCAATGCAGGAGTTTGCAATCTGTTCTGGAGTCACCGGAACCTTGTCACTCTTATGCGCGGTTTCTCCCGAGCCCGTGACAGCGCACGTAATAAATGCTCCCCAGTTCATGCTTTTCTCCTTCGTAATCCCCGTTGCGACGATAGATATATCAGCACCTGCAGACTAGGTCCGCGAGGGATATTTGTCCAAACGCCAGACCGTAAATTCGTAGGCATTGGCTAGTTTGAAACAGTGAAAAATTCGCCTGTAGGCGCGCCGATGTGGTCCCCACCTCTGGCTGACGTCGCATCAGTTCAGATGAAAAGATTTCAGGAGTCTGCCGCGAAGCATTACGCGGTTGACCCATCTTCTTTGCATGCATGGTCGATAACCAAACCAGAACAGTTTTGGTCGCTGGTGTGGGATCAGAGTGGGGTTGTCGGTGAAAAAGGCAGCCGAGCTTTTGTTGCTCCGCAGGCCGGTACGTCAATGTCGGCTGCTCAGTTTTTCCCTGATGCGTCACTCAGCGTTGTTGAGAATCTGTTGGCAACGACAGGTAGCGGGGAAGCGCTCGTAGCAATTGATGAAGCAGGCCTGCGGCGAGTTCGCACGTGGGACGAATTGCGCAGTCGCGTTGCTTCAATTGCGTCTGCGTTGCAAGCCCGTGGAGTGGTGGCGGGCGACCGAGTCGCTGCTTGGTTGCCAAATTCCTTAGAAGCGATCGAAGTCATGCTTGGTGCTGCATCAATTGGGGCGGTGTTTTCGTCGTCGTCGCCTGACTTCGGAATAAATGGCGTGCTTGATCGCTTTGGGCAGATTGCGCCAAAGGTGTTGTTCGCCGTTGACGGTTATTTGTACAACGGAAAACAGTTTGACTGTCTTGAACGTCTGGCGGAAATTTCCAAAGGGCTACCAACCGTTGTTGAAACAGTTGTCGTGAGCAACATTGGAACAACTGTCCCGACTGGAACAATGTCGTACGGCGACTTTGTCGACAGTGGTGCAGATGCTCCTGTGAGTCCGCAACGATTTACGTTTGATCACCCGTGGTACGTGTTGTACTCATCGGGTACAACAGGAATTCCAAAGTGCATCGTGCATCGCTCGGGTGGAGTGTTATTGCAACACATGAAAGAACATCAGTTGCATTGCAACGTTCAACCTGGTGATCGCGTTATGTATTTCACCACCACTGGTTGGATGATGTGGAACTGGTTGGTCTCGGTGTTGGCCTCTGGTGCAACTGCAGTGTTGTTTGATGGAGCACCAACTGCACCGACCATGTCGCGATTGTTCGACATTGTTGATGAAGAAAACATCACGCTGCTTGGAGTGTCTGCAAAATTTATTGACTCGTTGCGTAAAGCTGATCTTCAACCGAAGAACACGCATGCATTGAAATCACTACGCACTATTTGTTCAACAGGCTCACCACTTGCACCTGAGGGTTTCGATTGGGTGTATCAATCGGTAAAGAGCGATGTGCATCTTGCATCCATTTCCGGTGGTACTGATTTGTGTGGATGTTTCGTTGGTGGAGATCCAACGAAGCCTGTGTATCGCGGAGAAATTCAAGGCCCAATGCTTGGTATGGCGGTTGATGTTGTTGACGAACAGTTGAATTCACTGCAGAACAAGCCGCTCACACCAGGAGAATTGGTGTGTCGTCAACCGTTTCCAAGTATGCCGATTGGTTTTTGGAACGATGGAGGCGCAGGCTTTCCAAATCAAGCACTACCAGGACCAAAATTTCTCTCTGCATATTTCGAGCGTCTGCAGGGAATGTGGGCTCAAGGCGACTTTGCATCGTGGACGCAGCATGGCGGCATGATCATTCATGGTCGCAGCGACACCACGTTGAACCCTGGCGGTGTGCGCATTGGAACCGCCGAGATCTATCGAGTGGTAGAGCAGCACGCAGACGTTGTGGAGAGTTTGGTGTTTGGCCAAGATTGGGACAACGATGTGCGCATCGTTCTGCTCATTCGTCTTGCTGAAAATGCAGTGTTTAGAGACGAACTTGTTTCAGATCTGAAACAGCGCATCCGTATTGCGTGCACGCCACGACACGTTCCGGCTCTTGTGGTGCAAGTGCATGACCTGCCACGTACTCGAAGCAACAAGTTGGTGGAATTGGCGCTTGCCGACGCGGTGAATGGCAGGCCTGTGCGAAATAGCGAAGCCATTGCTAATCCTGAATGTATTTCGGCGATTGCCGCGATGGACGAACTGCGCAGGTAACCCCGATAGGCTGACGCCCGTCCTTCCGAGGTAGCTCAGCTGGCAGAGCAACGGACTGTTAATCCGTGGGTCGTGGGTTCGATCCCCACCCTCGGAGCGAAAGCTCCCATCACGTGCGCCAACGCGTGAGCAATGCTGTAATTCGGGCCAGTAGCTCAGTGGTCAGAGCAGGGGACTCATAATCCCTTGGTCGTGGGTTCAATCCCCACCTGGCCCACCACTGTGTCCAATATGTAGCGAGCCAATGTTGGCATCGAACGAATGAGAGTGACAGGCTCGCAAGTATGCAATTTGATGTAGCGGTAATTGGAGGTGGACCAGCTGGATCTTCGGCTGCCATCACAGCTGCTCGTGCGGGGCTTCGTGTATTGCTCGTTGAGAAGGGGCCATATGGTCGCGACAAAGTATGTGGAGATGGACTAACGCCTCGAGCAATTGCTGCACTCGATGAATTGAAGATTGATCACTCGGTTGCGCATCGCATTGACGGTTTGCGCATGATTGCCGGAAAAACTCAACGCGAGTTGGCATGGCCAACGACATCGCGTTTCCCAAACCATGGCGCAGTGTGGCCACGTCAAAAGTTCGACAATCATTTGCTCGATGTTGCGATTGCATCTGGCGCTGAAGTTCGGTTTGAGTCTGAAGCATTGCCTGTGCTTGAAGGAGGTCGAGTAGTTGGCGTGCAAGTAGGCAGCGAAGTGATTCGTGCGTCACTCGTGGTTTTGGCAACTGGCGCACAAGGTGCTGC
>JBJOOQ010000028.1:0-15929 GCA_046051205.1 Actinomycetota bacterium | reverse complement strand
TTCTTCACCGACTTCGTTGCCGACGGACGCACAGGCAAACGTTCGATAAACACCCATCCAACATTTGGCACCGGCTTGCCGCCGATCAACCGACCAGCATTGAACAACCACGGATATTGCTCGTGAAATTCTTGATAGCTGTCGTTCGACAAAATGCTTGCACCAATTTTTTCGGCGATGGTAAGCACGAATCCGTCGCCGCGACCCACTGCCCCAGCAGGTGGCGCAACGAGTTCGTTGTTGTTAATGGCGCTATTGAACTCGGCAGTTTCGCGCTTGTCGATGCGATGGCCAAACGTGGCGTCCACCACCACCGTGATTTTGGTGTTCGGAAACTCATTCATGAACGACAGCACGGCTTCGTTCAACTGCTTCAGGCTGGGCGCGGTTCGGCCTTCGGTCGCCACATTCGACCCGTCCACCACCACGTGCTTTGGCCCAGTTTTTGCCACGGGGACAGTCAACCAGCACTGGGACCCCCGCTCGGTGATGCCCCACCCCGTACGCTCAATGCGTGCTTAGGGCAGTATTTTTCGACTTCGGTGGGGTCATTTTGTCGAGCCCCTTCGAGGCGTTTAATCACTATGAGGCCGCCCAGGGCCTGCCGGCCAACTTCATTCGCTCGGTGAATTCGGTGAACCCCGACGACAACGCGTGGGCCAAATTGGAGCGCAGCGACATTTCTCCTGCTGAATTTGATGACGTGTTTGCACGTGAAAGTGAAGCGCTTGGGCATCGCGTGCCAGGCGCCGACGTATTGAGTTTGTTGCACGGCGAAATTCGCCCCGACATGGTGAACGCATTAGACCGCATTAACGAAGCCGGTTACGTGTTGGCATGTTTGACCAACAATGTGTTGTCGGATCAGCCGGTTGCGGTTAATGATGCTGATCGCTTGCGGCAAGATGAATTGCGCGCAGTACTTGCGCGATTTAGTGCCGTGATTGAAAGCAGCAAAGTTGGCGTGCGCAAACCAGAAACACGGTTTTATGAAATTGCGTGCGAAACGGTGAATGTGCAAGCAGATGAGTGTGTGTTCTTAGATGACTTGGGAATTAACTTGAAACCCGCTGCGGCGATGGGGATGCAGACCATCAAGGTGGCGAACAGTACGCAGGCGCTCACCGAGTTGTCGCAGGTGCTTGGTCTAGCCAGCATCCTCCCCCGCTAAGCCTTAAATTTCGCACACCCCTTCTCTACCCTCCAAGAGTGTCACGAATTATCACCTATGTAGACGGCTTCAACTTGTACCACGGTGCAAAGGAACTCATGAGCTCGTCCAGTGTTTCTTCAACATGGAAATGGCTAGATCTCTCTCATCTCAGCTCAAGACTGTGTCCAAATGATGAGGTGGTAAAGGTCAAATACTTCACCGCACGAGTTAAATCACTGAATCCGAAATCATCTACGACCAATAACCAACATGCATATTTGAGAGCACTGGCAACCCAGCCTCAATTGGAAACGATTCTGGGACAGTTCGATTACCGCAAATCACGTATGCCTCTCGTAAACCCGCCTAGTTTGACCAAATACAGAATTCATCGACTAATCGGCTTACCTTTACGACGATATGCGGATGGGAATACCAGCATTCCAGTCTGGAGAACTGAGGAAAAGGCAACAGATGTCAATCTTGGATCACACCTGATATCTGATGCATTTCAAGATCATTTTGATACTGCTTTAGTGATTTCGAATGACAGTGATTTATGCGAACCAATCAGATTGACGGTCCATGATTTGAGGAAGAAAGTGATTGTCGTGAACCCACATGGCCATCGTCAGCAATCCGTGGCTATCAAGAATGTTGCAAGCGAGGTTCGCAATCTACGTGCAGCGGCTCTAACGGCTTCTCAACTTCCTCTCGTACTTCACGATGAGTTTGGAACAATCCGTAAACCAGATAGCTGGTAAACACAAAGGCCCGCCTTTCGGCGGGCCTGAACTCATACGCCTAAACGTGTGAGGTGGTATGCCCTAAGTATGCCAAATGGGTGTCGCAGAAGTCGGCTTCGGCCTTCCTCGCACACATGTGCCATATGCAAACTTTTACATCTGGAAGTGCCGTGGAAAACGAACCTGAGCAAAACCTCGCCGATGACTTTGAGCATTGGCCAAACGAACCCGCAACGCGCAACGACTTGCGAATTCTCGCCACTCGCATCGACCGTCGCTTCGCAAAGATCGATTCCCGGTTTGTCAAGATTGATGCTCGATTTGACAAAATTGACGCTCAATTTGACAAGATTGACGCTCAATTCGCGATGGTAGATGCACGCTTTACCGCACAGAATTCTGAATTACGAGATGCCATTCGCCGCGATATGTACGGGTTTGCAGCATTCTTGATATTCGCAACTACCGCGATTATCGGTGCGATAAATACTTTCATAATTTAGGTGCACTCGCACACATCGGACATATGACAACACTTACATTGGAGACAATCTTGGATAGCGAACTCAACAATCAGCCTGCGACAAAAGCAGACTTACGAAACCTGGGTATGCATTTTGAATCAAAATTTGAGCGAGTTGACATGCGTCTAGAGGCTCTGGATACAAAAATTGCAAATCTAGGTACATACATTCGACAAGATCTGGCCGCTTTCAAACTTGAGATTAGGCAGACAAATACTGAAAGCGTTCGTACCAACATTTACATCATGATTGGATTTGCTGTTGCCGCAATCGGCGCAATGATCACAGCGCCGTTCTTTCAATAACTGTTCACCAGGTGGAGAACGTTTGCTCCATCAGGTCTGCAAGTTCTTGATCGTGAATTGCCTTTGAACCAGTTGCAGGACTACCCGACTCCACGCGTGAAACATGGCGCCAGTCGTAACCCTCGTTCTTCACCGGCCACACAATGGCATCAACAAAGCGCCAAGCACCCATGTTCTCTGGCTCTTCTTGCACCCACACCATCTGCTTCGCATTTGGGTAGCGCGACATAATTTCGCGCAATCCAGCGATTGGGAACGGATACAACTGCTCAACCCGAACCACTGCAACATTGGCATTGCGCTTCGTGCGCTCCGACATCACGTCCCACGCCACCTTGCCCGTGCACAACACAATGCGCGTCACCTTCGACTTATCGGCAACTGTTGGGTCATCCAAAATTTCTTCAAAGCTGCCCGTAGTGAGGTCGGCAATTGGTGAACGGCTTTCCTTCATGCGCAATGGTTGCTTCGGCGTCATGACCACTAGCGGCTTGCGGAAATCGCGACGCACCTGACGGCGCAACATGTGGAAGTACTGCGCAGCCGTTGTTGGGTAACACACCTGAATGTTGTCTTCGGCGCACAACTGCAAGAAGCGCTCCATTCGGGCCGACGAGTGTTCTGGGCCCTGGCCCTCGAAACCGTGTGGAAGCAACATGACCACACCGTTTTGCTGGCCCCACTTGTCTTCGGCCGCAACGATGTATTGGTCAATGATGATCTGCGCACCGTTGGCGAAGTCGCCGAACTGTGCTTCCCACATGACCAACGCCTTGTGGTTTGAATGCGCATAACCGTACTCAAAACCAAGCGCCGCGTATTCCGACAACAATGAGTCGTACACCCAGAAAAGCGACTTGGCGTTTGGCAACGTGTTCAATGGAACCCAACGACGTTCGTTGTTGTAATCGATAAGCGTTGAATGGCGCTGGCTGAATGTGCCGCGACGTGAATCTTCGCCCATCAAGCGAACTGGAGTGCCTTCAACTACGAGTGAACCGAATGCCAATGCTTCGGCGGTTGCCCAGTCCACATCTTGCTGCGACACATACTGGCTTGCACGCTGTTCGAATTGCTTGAACAGTTTTGGATGCGGCGCAAAACCTTCCGGATATTCCGTGAGGTGATTGAAAATGCCATCCAAGATCGCACGATCGACACCGGTCGCTACGTGAGGAACCACTCCAACTGGTAACGGTGGTGGCGGAACTTTGATTGGTTCTGGCGCCGAGGCACGTGTGTTGTCGAGCGCACCTTGCAACTTGCCCTGGTAATCGGACAACGCTTGCTCGGCCTCTTCCATCGTGATGTCGGCACGCTTCACCAACGTTTCGACATACAACTTGCGAACACTGCGGCGCTCGGCAATTGCCTTGTACATAAGCGGCTGTGTGTAGCTCGGATCGTCGCCTTCGTTGTGTCCGTGACGGCGATAACAAATCATGTCAATGACGACGTCCTTGTGGAACTTTTGGCGATAGTCGAATGCCAAACGCGCAACACGTACGCAAGCTTCTGGGTCGTCGCCGTTCACGTGGAAAATTGGCGCCTGAACCGTTTTTGCAACATCGCTTGAGTACTGCGACGAACGCGCGTATTCAGGTGCGGTGGTGAAACCAATTTGGTTGTTGATGATGAGGTGAATGGTTCCACCCACGCGATAACCGCTGGTGTCACTCATGGCCAAACATTCGGCAACAACACCCTGACCAGCAAACGCAGCGTCACCGTGAATGAGCAATGGCAACACGCTGTATGAAAGCGGTGGATCAATTTCGTCCTGCATTGCACGCACGGTTCCGAGAACAATTGGGTCAACGGTTTCGAGGTGGCTTGGGTTTGCCGACATTTCAATTGGCAGCTCTGCCCCACTTGACGAAACAAACGTGCCAACCGAACCAAGGTGATACTTCACGTCGCCCGAACCCTGCACCGACGATGGGTCGATGTAGCCCTCGAACTCCTGGAAGATCTGGTTGTAGCTCTTGCCCATGATGTTGCCGAGCACGTTCAAGCGTCCGCGGTGGGCCATGCCCAATACCGAACCGTGCATTCCTGCATCGGCCGCACTGGTGAGAATGGTGTCAAGAATTGGAATTGCGGACTCTGCGCCATCAAGGCCGAAACGCTTGGTTCCTACATATTTTGTGGCCAAGAAACGCTCGAATGCTTCGGCAGCGTTTAAACGCTCGAGTACACGGCGCTTGTCGACAGTGAAATTGAATACTCCATGGCCTTCAACGCGCTCTTGAATCCAACGCTGTTCGTCGGTGGAGTGAATGTGCATGTATTCAACACCAATGGTGCGGCAATATGCGTCGCGCAATACACCCAGCAAATCGCCAAGTGTTGACTTACGAACTCCGCCTACGCCACCAGTGAGGAACTGACGATCCAAGTCCCAAATGGTGAGGCCGTATGTTGCCGGATCGAGTTCGATTGGCATCTGTGGCTCTTTCCAACGAAGTGGATCGAGGTCGGCAATGAGGTGACCACGCACGCGGTGCACGCGAATGAGTGTTGCCACTTGCATTTGCTTGTGCAACATTTCATCTTCAGAATCCAGCAAGTTGCTGTCTTGATGCCACTGCACTGCTTCGTACGGAACGCCAAGGCTGCGGAAGACATCGTGATAAAAATCGTGCTGACCAAGAAGCAGTTCGTGCACATACTTCAAGAACATGCCGCTTTCGGCACCTTGAATAATGCGGTGGTCGTATGTGCTGGTGATGGTGACCACCTTTGACACACCAAGGCGAGTTAACGAACGTTCGTCGCTACCCTGAAACTCGGCTGGGTAATCAATGCTGCCGACACCAACGATGACACCCTGACCTGGCATCAAACGTGGAACCGACTGCACGGTGCCGATGGTGCCCGGGTTTGTAAGGCTGACGTTTGCGCCTTGGAAGTCTTCAACCGTCAGTTTGTTTGCACGCACCTTGCGAATGATTTCGTCGTATGCAAGCAAGAATCCTGCGAAGTCGAGTGCATCGGCATTACGCAAAACAGGAACAACAAGTGTGCGCTGTCCTTTGCCCTTATCGACGTCGACTGCAAGACCAATGTTGACGTTGTTATGCCTTTGAATTTGCGGCTTACCATCAGCATCGGTGAGGTAACCGTTCTTCATGTTTGGAACAGCGTCGGCGATAGCGCGAACAATGGCGTAACCAATGATGTGCGTGAAACTGATTTTTGGCTGACCCGTGCGCGAGCGGTAGTTGTTCATGACCTTGCGGTTCACTTCCAACAACTTGGCTGGCACATTGCGGAAACTGGTTGCGGTTGGAACCGTGAGGCTCTTTTCCATGTTCGTTGCAATTGCTGCCGACACTCCACGCAACGGTTCTGGCTCGCCGTCGGGAATGATTTCTGAAGTCGCAATCTTCGGAGCTGGTGGTTCTACCCCTGGCGAAGTAACCACTGGCTGTGGCTTCGCAGCTTCTTCGCGCAGCTCTGGTGGCAGCGCAGGACGAATGATTTCAGCAGTGCTGTCTACCTTTGGCGTGCCAGCAGGCTTGAAGTCGCTAAAGAACTCTTTCCACGTATCGCCGACCGAGTTTGGGTCTTCGCGAAAACGCTCGTACATCTCTTCGACTAGCCACGAGTTGGCGCCGAAATCTTCGGGCTTTGAGCGATCAAGCATCGCCCTCATCGTACTCTGTGTCATTCGACCACGACCATCGGGGCTTCCCAAAAGGCTCGTAACATAAGGGCATGATTCGTTTTGCCAAGAATTCACTTTCCGTAGTTGCCGTCGCTGTTGCTCTTTCAGCTTGCAGTGGTTCTACCGCTACCCCAGAAACTCTTCCCGCCACAGTTGACCTTGAAGTGCACGCTGTTTCGGGACTCAAGTTTGACAAAACTGCCTACGAAGCAACTGCAGGCGACATTGAAATTGGTTATGTAAACGAAGACACCATTCGTCACACACTTGTGGTTATTGAAGGTGACACCAAAGTGGGAACTCTTGAATTGCAAGTAAATAGGCGCGGCGACACCGACACCGGCACCATCAATTTGCCAGCAGGTAACTACAGCGTGTTCTGCACCGTGCCTGGCCACCAAAACATGAAAGCCGATCTCACCGTTAAGTGAGACCGGCTTTCACAAGAAACCGTTAACGAGTTTCGAAAACTATCCGAGAATTACCTCGGAAAGAATCCACAACACCAACCACAAAATTCCGCTGGTGATGAGCGCGTTCTTATGGCTCTCGTAGATCCACAACATTTTGTTGCCGGCCTTGATGCCACCGAAGATTCCCAATGCATTCAATTGGAACAATGCAACGATTGCGGTTGAGATCATGAGGAAGGTTGATGCATCTGACGATGATGCTTCTGCAAACACGCTGTAGAAGTGAGCAGCACCCACCATGAAGAACAACATGCTTACTGAGAAGATCATGTTCTGGCGTGATACGAGCAATGCTCGACGACCAGCAGTTGGTGCATCGGCATTCGCTTCGCCGCCTGCCAACACGTTTGCTGCGTTAGCAAGAACAACCTTCTGGTTTTTCCAGATGACCATCCATACGTTTGCTGCCATAAGTGTTCCCAGCAACATGCCGAGCGAAATCGCTGCGTCATGACCATTGCCCGCAGCGCCGCCGTTCATGAAATTCTTCCAGTAGTCAGGTTGACCGGTAATCAAGATTCCGGTTGCAAGCGTTGCAATTGCTGCCCAACGGAACCACCACAAAGCGCGACGTGCGATTTTGTCGATGGTGATGTTGCGAGCTTTGCCTTCATCGCCGTAAGCAGCGAGACCTGGCACTTGCACCAAGTTGAAGTAGTACAGCAAGCCGATCCAGGCAATACCCACAAGAATGTGGAGCCAGCGGAAGCCGAAGCTGAAAATGTAATCCTGCGAGAGCAGTTCCATGAATGTGATCCCCTTTTGGTATCGGTACAGCGTTGAGTAGATAATCCCCCGCTTGGCTTCAAAACTAGCACTGCCCTTCTCTGGGCTGTGGCTACTAGTTTGTAGGCGTCATGGCTGCTGAATTCATATATACGTGTTACAAACTTGCCCGCTTTTACCCACCCGACCGCACGGTTCTAGAAGACATTTCACTGTCGTTCTACCCCGGCGCAAAGATTGGCGTCATTGGTTCGAACGGCAGCGGTAAATCCAGCTTGTTGCGCATCATGGCTGGCGTTGACGACGGTTACACCGGCGAAGCACGCCTCACTCCAGGGTTCACCGTTGGAATGCTCGAGCAGGAACCGAACCTTGACCCAAACAAAGATGTGCTTGGCAACGTGATGGATGGTGTTGCACCAATTCGCGATTTGCTCACGCGCTACGAAGAAGTGACTGCAATGTGGGGCGACCCCGATGCAGACTTCGACAAAGTTGGCGCATTGCAAGCAGACCTTGAAGCAAAAATTCAGGCAGCTGATGCATGGAGCTTGGAACGCAACGTAGAAATTGCGATGGACGCATTGCGTTGCCCACCGAACGATGCTGACGTAACAAAACTTTCTGGTGGTGAACGCCGCCGTGTTGCACTGTGTCGTTTGTTGCTGAGCCGCCCCGACTTGTTGTTGCTGGACGAACCAACCAACCACTTAGACGCAGAAAGCGTTGACTGGTTGGAGCGCTTCTTGCAGGAATACCCAGGCACCGTTGTGGCAATTACCCACGACCGTTACTTCCTAGACAACGTGGCGAAATGGATTCTTGAACTAGACCGCGGTCGCGGCATTCCGTTTTCCGGCAACTACACCAGTTGGTTGGAACAGAAACAAGAACGACTTGGTAAAGAAGAAAAAGCAAACGACGCACGTAAGCGCACATTGCAACGCGAACTTGAATGGGTGCGCATGGCGCCGAAGGCTCGTCAGTCGAAAGGTAAAGCGCGTCTTGCTGCATACGAGAAGTTGCATGCAGAAGCGCAAGCTTCCGATGGTGCCAGTGACAAGCTGGAAATCATGATTCCTGCTGGCCCGCGTTTGGGTGACACCGTTATTGAAGTGAAGAACTTGAGCAAAGGTTTCGGCGATCGCTTGCTCATTGAAGACCTGACCTTCTCGCTTCCACCTGCTGGCATCGTTGGCATTATCGGACCAAATGGTGCGGGTAAAACCACATTGTTCCGCATGCTCACCGGTCAAGAGGCACCAGGCTCTGGCACCATCACCATTGGTGACACTGTGCAATTGAGTTACGTAGACCAAAATCGCGACACGCTCGATGCCAATGCCTCGGTGTATCAAGAAATTACCGATGGTGCGGAAACGCTAAAGATTGGTGGACGCGAAATTCATGGCCGTGCATACGTGTCGAGCTTCAACTTCAAAGGCAGCGATCAGCAAAAGCTTGTTGGAGAGCTTTCAGGTGGAGAACGTAACCGCGTGCACTTGGCCAAGTTGTTGAAGCACGCAGGAAACGTGTTGTTGTTGGACGAACCAACAAACGACCTCGACGTTGACACATTGCGCGCCTTGGAAACCGGCCTTGAGTCATTCCCTGGTTGCGTGGTGGTTATTTCGCACGACCGCTGGTTTCTCGACCGCATTGCCACACACGTGTTGGCTTTTGAAGGCGACAGCCAAGTTCGTTGGTATGAAGGTAACTTCAGCGACTACGAAGCGTGGCGCAAGAAGGAACTGGGCGTTGCCGCAGACCAGCCACGTCGTATTAAGTACAAGCCACTCGCCCGCTAAGGAATTGGTATGAATACCGCACTTCGAGTTATTCGCATTTTGTGTGTAATCGTGTTCGTGAGCGGCATTGCCGGACTCATCATTTCTTCCATCGCTGGAAACAATGTTGGCGTGGTGACCACGATTGGATTGATCACTTCGCTTGCCGCAGTGGTGTTGCTGACCGCTTCCACTGTTGCCAACCGTCAACGCATTGATGCCTTCAACGACGCACTTGCCGAACAAGTTGAAGGCCAAATTGGTGCGCTTGTTGCGAGTGGCGCAAAAGAAGACACACTTCGCAGGTTGGTACGCGACGCAATCAATCTTGGTCGTAGCGCTTCGTGAAGTTAACCGACGGCGAACTGGCACATTTCCTTGCCGAAGAAACCGGCAAACGTTTGATGGCAGTTCGTGAGCGCTTGTATAACGATGGCGCTTCAACGTGGTACGCAAAAGATGTTGGTGATGCTGCCGCACAACGATTCATTGACGAAACACTTGCCGAGCATCGTCCAAACGACGCTGTGTTGTCGGAAGAAGCTGCAGATGATTCGAATCGTTTAACTGCAGACCGCGTGTGGATTATTGACCCACTTGATGGCACACAGGAATACAGCGAGTTTGATCGCGCCGACTGGGCCGTGCACATTGCTTTGTGGGAACGCAAAGATGCAGACGGTAAACCTTCGGAAGAAGGAAGCATTACGCAAGCAGCAGTTGCATTGCCTGCGTACAACATGACGCTGAGCACGCATCAGTTGCCAAAGACTCCTGAACGCCATGAAGGCAAGCCGCGTTTGGTGGTGTCGCGGAACCGCGCAACACGTGAAGCGGTGATTGTTGCCGAGGCTTTGGACTGTGACGTGGCCCGCCTCGGTTCGGCTGGCGCCAAGACCATGGCCGTCGTGTTGGGCGAAGTGGACATTTACGTACATGCAGGTGGCATGTACCAATGGGACTCCGCAGCCCCAATTGCGGTGGCCGCAGCAGCCGGATTGTTCACCAGCCGTATTGATGGCACTCCTCTTATATACAACCGGCGTGACGCGTGGCTCCCCGACCTGGTGGTTTGTCAACAACATCTCGCACAACAAGTCATAGATGCCCTTCGTGCGGGCAGACTTGGTGCGTGACATCCCCCGTTAGTTCAAGACCATCTGATTGCGCATGGGGCGCATTCGACGACGTTGCACCTTGGGTGCTCGACCCAAACAACATTTCATGGGAAAAACAAGCCATTGAATTGCGCGTGTCTGCGCAACGCGAAGTTCCAGTTTTAACCACACCAACACGCATTCCCCCAGTTGCACGTTTGGTTGTTGTGGTGTGGGTGCTGAGCAAAGCCTTGGTGCCATGGTTTATCAAAAAGAAGTTGCGACCATTTGCGACACCAGAAGATTCGCGCGCATACATTTCGCTGCGCATGCGCAAGGCTGTTGAGCGCCTTGGCTCTACCTACATCAAGCTTGGGCAAATCATTTCGAGTGGCGAAGGATTATTCCCTGCCGAACTCGTAAACGAATTCAAACTCTGCCGCGACCAGGTACCGGCCATTCCTTTTGAGTTGGTAAAGAAAACCATTGAGAGCGAACTCGGCAAACCATTGACCGAGGTGTTCTCTTACATTGACACCACCGCGCTTGCCGCCGCATCCATTGCTCAAGTTCACACTGCAACATTGCTGTCTGGTGAAGAAGTTGTGGTGAAAGTACAGCGTCCAACAGTTTCAAAAATGGTGCGCAAAGACTTGCGCGTAATGGCATGGCTTGCACCACACCTGGTTGGTCGCATCAAAGTAAGTGCGCTTGCTAACCCGCCTGCACTTGTTGAACTATTTGCCGAAACCATTGTTGAGGAATTGGACTTCCGCATTGAAGCTTCCAACATGTTGGACGTTGCAAAAATGCTGTGCGAACTGAAACAAGACCGCTACATCATTCCTCGCCCACACCCAACGCTTGCAACACAGCGCGTGTTGGTGATGCAACGCTTGAGTGGTTTCAAGTTTGACGATGTTGTTGGCATGAAAGATGCCGGCATCGATACACATGCTGTTATTCGTACGGGAATGATTGCGTTCATGGAAGGCGCCATGATTTACGGCGTGTTCCACGGCGACTTGCACGGCGGAAACCTCTTCGTCATGCCAGACGGTCGCACTGCACTGCTCGACTTCGGAATTGTTGGACGCCTCAGCGGCGCACGACGCATGGCGTTCTTGCGTTTGATGCTGAACGCCACCACAAACAATGTGGTTGGCCAAGTTGAAGCGTTGCGTGACCTTGGAGCTCTGCCTATGGATACCGACATTCAGGCAGTGATCAAAGACTTGAACTTAGGAGATGCAGCCATTGACCCAACATCGCTATCGGGCGAAGAGTTGGTGCAGGAAGTACAACGCATTGTGAAGGCACTGATGGGTTACGGCGCGCGCATGCCAAAGGAACTGATGTTGTATGTGAAGAACATGGTGTTCTTGGATGGCGCAATCGCCCGCCTTGCCCCAGAGCTCGACATTTTGGCCGAGATCGCCTCTATTTCCATGCTGTTTGCCGAACGCCATGGCGAGCGCCTGGGCCGCGAACTTGGCGTGGATCACACTGCCATTGAGATCAACCTTGACAGCGTAAAAACTGGAGTTTTAGGTGTTGATGCCTCGGTGAATTCGCTGACCTACCGCGACTTGCAAGCACGCCGCGAATTGATCCAAAAGCGAATGCGGGATCACGTCGGTCGTTGATCTAGTTTCGTGTCCCGTGAGGACACGTTCATGAGGCTTGTTGTTGCGCGCTGCAGCGTGGTGTACGAAGGTCGCCTTGACACGTCGTTACCCGAAGCAACTCGCCTATTGCTGGTGAAAGCTGACGGGAGTATTTCGATTCATGCCGACGGTGGTGCATATAAACCGTTGAACTGGATGAACCCGCCAAACACCATTCGCGAACTTGATGACCGCTGGGTAGTCACCAACCCCAAAGGCGAAACGCTGACCATTCACTTGCATGAAGTGCATTCCGATTTCAGTCACGAACTCGGCGAAGACCCAGGCCTCACTAAGGATGGCGTTGAAGCGCACTTACAAGTGCTGCTTGCAGAATTACCCGAGAGCATCGAGCCTGGCCTCTCACTGATTCGTCGCGAGTACCCAACCGCCGTTGGCCCAGTGGATTTGCTGTGTCGCGATGCAAACGGACAAACCGTCGCTGTTGAGATTAAGCGTCGCGGCGAAATTGATGGCGTTGAGCAACTGACTCGGTATATCGATTGCTTGCATGCCGATACGTCGCTTGGTGCGATTCGCGGAATCTTTGTTGCGCAAACCATTAAGCCACAGGCACGTGTACTTGCAGAAAGCCGTGGCTTCGGTTGGTGTGAGGTGGACTACGACGAGTTGCGCGGCAAGAAGAGCGACGAACTCCGCTTGTTCTAGCTCAGTTCTTTCACCTTCAACCCCGTTACACCCAGTCGCTAAACATCAGAATGTCGAATCGTTAGAACGCTCGTGCAACATTTTGCGCCACTTGAAGGAATTCTTCGTGGAGTAAAAAGCAGGCCCAAGCAATCCCAAATCGAGGTACAGGGAGTTCCGATTTCAGTTCTCCATCTGAATGGCAAACATTTCCTGTCACTGACCAACATGATCAAAGCCAAAAATGGAGAATATTTCGTCGCAGATTGGCTAAGAAACCGCAACACTATTGAGTTTTTAGGGATTTGGGAGCGAATCCATAATGAGGCTTTTAATTATGGAGAATTTGACGTAATTAAAAGCCAAGTCGGGTTAAATCGCTTCCGAATTAGCGCCAAAGAATGGATTTTGCGGACAAATGCAATTGGCCTGCGCGCAACAGCCGGAAGATATGGAGGAACTTTTGCACACCAAGACATTGCTTTTGAATTCGGAATGTGGATCAGTCCCGAGTTCAAGATTTATCTCATTAAGGAATTTCAAAGGCTAAAGCAACAGGAAAGTGAACAAGAATCATTCAAATGGAGTGTTAATCGAACATTATCAAAACTGAATTATCACATTCATACCGATGCAATAAAAGCTTTCATAATCCCCTCAATAGTTACACCAGCTCAAGTTGCCAATACTTATGCGACCGAAGCAGATTTACTAAATGTTGCACTCTTCGGTCAGACCGCAAAACAATAGCGTTCAGTTCACCCAAAATCATCAGGCAATATTCGAGACCAAGCATCAATTGAACAATTACTCGTTCTTTCAAATTTGGAAAGCATGAATGCCGAATTTATTCGGATGCGAATGCCGCAAAGCGAACGAATTTTGAGACTCAATGAAATTGCGATTTACCAGATGAGAATTCTTGCTATTCATAATCAAACCAAGAGTTTCAATTCCCTAAAGTGAGTCTCATCTAAAGTTCGTTTGTTGTTACCCGAATTGCTTTGCCTTTTTCAAAAATGCGCTTTTTCAATTTTGGAGCGAGTTCCAAATCGGAAACGATCTCAGCAATCTCCGCAAACCCTTCAGGCGAATAGACATAGAAAGACGGCTTGTTATTGGTCAAAACCGCCAGTGGAAGGTTTCCCGCACGCTTGACAGACCTATTTGGATTTTTCTGAAATTCAGAAATATCAATACTGGGATTTAAGACAGGTGCCATTGGCAAATCATAATTCAGGCCAGCGAGGCGAGGGTTTCAGCAAACGCATCTAAGAACTGCGCCAACTGGTCGTCGGTGTGCGGCAACCCAAGATTGACCATTCCACGCGCCGCGATATACACGCCACGCTCAAGCAAACCGAAGAACAACAGTTCCTGCAATTGCGCATCGCGCTTAGCCATGTCGTCTGCATTCTGCGGCGGTGTGGCAAGTGCGTGAATAGACATCATTGAGCCAAAACCCGTAACGCTGACGGGTGCCCCGCTCTTTGCCGCAACTGCTTGCAAAGCCTTGCGGAACTCGTCACCACGAGCCGTGTGTGCAACGGCTACATCAGACGTAAAGATTTCACCCAACACCACACAACCAGCCGACATTGAGGTGAGGTTGTTATTAAATGTTCCACCGTGCGCAACTGGCGATGGCAACGCAGACTCGGGGCTCGTGTCAAACATGTCTAAGAACTTGGCCTTGCCACCAAAGGCGCCGAAGGAAAACCCGCCACCGATGTATTTGCCATAGGCAGAGATATCGGCCTCAACACCAAGCATGTCCATCATTCCGCGAGCACCATGACGAGAGGTCATCACCTCATCGGCAATGCACACCGCACCAACATTTCGTGCCGCTTCAAACACACTCGACAGAAACTGTGGCGACGCAGGAATGCACCCGCCAGAACCCAACATTGGTTCGACTACTACTGCTGCAAGTGACTCACCATGTTCATTGATTGCTGTGCGCGCTGCTTCTTCATCGTTGAATGGAGCCATCACAAAATCGAACGGCGCATTCCATGACGCAGCACCGGAAGCGAAATAGAACACGCTTCCGTGGTAACCACCCTTGAATACCAGAATCTTTTTGCGACCGGTGGCAAGAACCGCGGTTGTCATTGCCAAGAGGTTTGCTTCAGTTCCTGAATTCGTGAACCGCACTCGCTCAATGCCGAATCGATCGCACATCAATTTTGCAAGCGTTGCTTCGGCTGGATGAATTCCGCCAACACTTGCGTTTGTTCTGAGAGCTTCAAACGCTTTGTCCAACACTCTTCGCTCGCTATGACCAAGCAAACCAGCGGTGTAGTCGCCCAAGAAGTCGAGATATGTATGACCATCTGCATCAGTCAGCGTTGCACCGCTACCAGAAACAAACGTCAACGGAAATGGTGCGTGTGTGAGAACCGAACGCGTCTGACCACCTGGCAAATACTTTCGCGCTTCGTCATAGTGACGACGACTGTTTGGATTTCGATCAGCAAAGCTTCCTTGCGCACGACGAACAGCTTCGGTCGTCACCAGCAGTTACTTCTTTTGTGGTTGCGGCCAGGTGCCGTCGCGGCCGTCCATACCTGCGTTCAAACGCGCCTTCGACATGAGCTCTTCAACAATTGGACCAAGCGCAGTTGGATCTTCCACTGGCGCATGAGTTGGACCACGATGCCAACCTTCGGCAATTGCCAACACTTGACCACTGGCTTCAAACACGCGACCCGTGATGTCTTTTGATTCAGTACTTGCCAACCACGTAACGATTGGTGCGATCCACTTTGGTGAACGCTGTTCGCGCTCTTCTTCGGTTTCTGGTGCAGGCCCCAAGTTTTCGGTCATGCGAGTAAGCGCAACCGGTGCAACTGCGTTCACCGTTACTCCGTAACGAGCAAGTTCAAGTGAAGCAATGGTGGTGAAAGCTGCAATGCCAGCCTTTGCTGCGCCGTAGTTGGTTTGACCAACGTTGCCGTAGATGCCCGACACCGACGAGGTGTTGATGATGCGACCATCTACTGGATGACCAGCCTTATTGCGATCGCGCCAATATGCAGCAGCCATGCGCGAAGGAGCAAACGTGCCCTTCAAGTGCACCTTGATTACCGCGTCCCATTCTTCTTCGCTCATGTTGGCCATCATGCGG
>JBJOOQ010000027.1:0-14626 GCA_046051205.1 Actinomycetota bacterium | reverse complement strand
ACGATGCCGCAACCTGTTCGTCGCGCTGCATTCCATACGGTGCGAAATCTTTCGCACACACCACACGCTCTGCACCTGCCTCACTGCACACCTGAGCAACAACTTGCTCTGGGTTGCCCGTGCGCACAACAAGGGCGCCACCCATTGACTCGTTCAGCGCACGTAGGTTGCGAAACAAAAATGCGAGTCGCGGTGCTCCAGAAGTTTCAAGGAATCGCGGATCAAGCACAAACAACGGCACGACCTCCCCGAGAGCCGCAGCACACAGTGCTTCATTGTCAGAAAGTCGCAGATCTCGTCGAAACCACAGCACCGATTTAGGCATGTTCTATATCTTTCACCCATATCCACACAAACATGAAGACGGCCGCTACCAAAGTAATAATTCCTCCGTAGGCCAACGACCAGGAGACACTCACATAGTCGGCAACCCAGCCGGTAATTGGTCCGCCAATTGGCGTGCTGCCCAGAAATGCAACCGCGGTTAACGCCAACATTCGACCCCGCATATCGGGTGGAGCTTCTTGAGTAATGATCGTGTTTGCGCCTGCGATCATTGCTGCGCCACCAGCGCCCAAAGGTATTGCCCACACATATGCAACCCACACGTTTGGCGCAATGGCCATACCGACATTGGCAACACCCAACATCAGCGCAGCACCCGCAACCCACGTATATGTCGTCATATGCAACCTGGCCGTTGCCAAGGCGCCGATCAAACTTCCAATACTGGTTACCGCCAATACCCAACCGAAGTATTCGGCATTACCCCATTGCGTGTCCGAAAGCTTTGGCAGCGATACGCCGTAATTAAATGCAAATGTGCTGACTAACGAGAACACAACAAACAGAGGAAACAACCGTTCATGAGTGCGAACGAAACGAATTCCGTCACGCACCGGCGTGCCTCCTGCGGGTCGAGGTTCGGGTGTAAACATTTCCGACTTTCGCAGCCCCACTACTCCGTACAGCATGAAAACATACGAAAGCCCATTGATGATGAATAACCAACCCGTGCCGAATGGGCCAACAAGCGTTGCCGCAAGTGCAGGACCAAATATCCGTGAACCGGTCATGACTGCAGTGTTCAGCGACATGGCATTACCAATTTCATGTGGCGGAACAAGCTCTGTTACCAAACCTCTGCGCGATGGATTATCGATAGCGCCAATAATTCCAAGAAGGCCCGTCAGCACAAACACCAATTCAACGTTGATAACACCGGCAACATCACATACGCCCAACACAATTGCCTGCAGCGCCAAAAGCGATTGCGTTATGACTGTTGTACGACGACGATCAAACCTGTCAGCAAATGCCCCAGCCCATGCACCCAGCAACAACATCGGCAAGAACTGCAATGCCGCATTTATTCCAAGATCAACAGAGCTTCCTGTTAATCGGTACAGCAGAAAAGACGTAGCCGTGAGTTGGAGCCACGAACCAATATTGGAAAACAGCAACCCTGCAAAAAACAATCGAGCGTTTCGATTGCTCAACGAACGGAACATTCCTCCGCGTTTTGCTTCAGTCACCTCAGTCATCAAGTTTTAGAGCAGAGATGAATACGTCGCCGGGAACTTCCACGCGACCAATTGACTTCATCTTTTTCTTTCCCTCTTTTTGCTTTTCGAGCAACTTGCGCTTACGCGAAATGTCACCGCCGTAACACTTTGCAAGCACGTCTTTACGCTTTGCTTTTACCGTTTCGCGGGCAATGATGCGACCACCGATTGCCGCCTGAATTGGCACATCAAACATTTGCCTTGGAATAAGTTCGCGCAATTTTCCGCACATGCGGTTGCCATAGTTGTAGGCCTTGTCGCGGTGAACAATGGTGCTAAACGCATCTGCTGGCAACGCATTGAGCAAAATGTCCACTCGCACCAAATCGCTTGGGCGATAACCGGCAAGTTCGTAGTCCAAGCTGGCATAACCCTGTGAACGGCTCTTCAATTGATCGAAGAAGTCGACCACCACTTCTGCAAGCGGCATTGAATACTGCATGTCTACGCGCTCTGGCGATAGGTACTCCAACTTGATCAGTTCGCCACGGCGCTCTTGGCACAGCTCCATGAGCGACCCGGTGTACTCCTTTGGCGTAATGATGCTGACTCGGAAAAACGGTTCTTCAATCGAAGCGATGTAGTTCGTCATTGGCAAGTCGGCAGGGTTGTCCACCTTCAGCACTTGACCGTCAGTTTTGTGCACCATGTATTCCACTGAAGGCGCAGTGGCGATAAGGGCAAGATTGAACTCGCGCTCCAAACGCTCTTTCACGATTTCCATGTGCAACAAACCAAGAAATCCGCAACGGAAACCAAAACCGAGAGCGCCTGAAGACTCTGGTTCGTACGTAATGGATGCATCGTTGAGTTTCAAGCGCTGCAGACTTTCGCGCAGGTTTTCGAAATCGTCTCCGTCAATTGGGAACAGACCGCAGAACACCATCGGCTTCGGATCGAGATAACCATCAAGCGGTTCAGCAGCTGGGTCGGCAAACGTGGTAACTGTTTCACCGCTTCGTGCTTCACCTACATCTTTAATTCCCGCAATGAGGTAACCCACTTCGCCCGGACCCAGTTCGGCAACGGGAGTTGGAACTGGCATGCGAGCACCAATCTCCAACACTTCGTGTGTTGCCTTCGTTTGCATGAACAACAATTTGCTGCCGCTGTTCATGCGACCATTCATGACGCGAACGCTGGACACCACTCCGCGATACGTGTCGTACTGCGAATCGAAAATGAGTGCCTGCAACGGCGCATTGATGTCACCCTTTGGCGCAGGGATACGTTCAATCACTGCGTCCAGTAGTTCAGGAACTCCAGCACCAGTCTTTGCAGAAATACGCAAGATGTCTTCGGCAGGAATTCCCAACACCTTTTCAATTTCCATCGCGTAACGATCTGGGTCTGCAGCCGGCAAGTCGATCTTGTTCAGCACTGCAACAATTTCCAAATTGCTTTCCAGCGCCAAGTAACAGTTCGCAAGAGTTTGCGCTTCAATGCCCTGCGCAGCATCCACCACCAACACCACACCTTCACACGCAGCAAGCGAGCGACTGACTTCGTAACCAAAGTCCACGTGACCCGGCGTGTCGATGAGGTGTAACCAATTGTCTTTCCATGGCACTCGAACGTTTTGCGCCTTAATGGTGATTCCGCGTTCGCGCTCTAAGTCCATGCTGTCGAGATATTGAGCACGCATGTCGCGAGACTGCACCGCCCCGGTGATCTCCAAAATGCGGTCAGACAGGGTCGACTTGCCGTGGTCAATATGGGCAATGATCGAGAAATTGCGGATGTTGGCGAGATCCATGTGGGCGATGCTGTTCTGCTGGGCCGCTGGTTTGGGGTGAGAAACGGCGCTTCAGCCCTCAAATTCTACAGTTGGGGGCTCGTGGGTGTCGCTGTTAGCCTAAAGAGTCCCGAAATTCACGGAACAACAGCCAGCCTTACAACAGGAAAGACGGTTACTCGAAGTGGCAAATATCAAGAGCCAAAAGAAGCGAATTCTCACAAACGCCAAGGCAACCTCGCGCAACCGCGCAACCAAGAGCGAAGTTCGCACCCGTGTTAAGAATGCTGTTGACACCATCGGAACCGATGACAACCCAGAAGCCCTTCGTCTTGCTGTAAAGCGCCTCGACATGGCTTCGGCAAAGCGTGTGATTCATCCAAACACAGCAGCTCGCAAGAAGAGCCGCTTGATGAAGAAGATCAACGCCGCGAAGTAACTCGCTGTGCTCCTCCGCCCAAACGGCTGAGTCGAGCAACCAAAATTTCCATCACCAGTTCTTCTTCTAAGTCCTTACCTCCGCGCAAGTCGATATCTGCACGAGCCAGCAACTGCACTGCTGTAGAAATGTTGCGCGTACCCATTCTTTGATACGTGCTCAGATATTTCTTTGCTTGGAAGTCACTCTTTGAACCAATGAGGCTCATGGCGTCTTGAGTTGATCGAACATCGGGACCATCGAGTTTCATGAGCTTCGTGTAGTGACTGTGCAGCAACGACATCACCTGCAGCGGGTGGTACTCGCCGCTGCGCAACATGCGACGCAACATCACCAGTGCAGTATTTGAGTCGGACTTATCTATGGCATCGGTTAAGTCCCACGGCAACACGCTTCCCTGATCACCAAGGAACGGTTCAATGTCTGAACTGCTGAGTTTCTTTGCAGTGCCATAGGTTGAAGACAACACGTCGATGAGCGAAGGCAGTCGCGCTTGATCTTGACCGAGCCATTCGATAATTGATGCAACCGCAGCAGAGTCGAGCTTGAGGCCAGCCTCGGTGAACTGCTCCATGAACCATGTGGTGAGGTCGTTCTTGCGACTTGGCGGAGAAGTGTTGAACGTGGTTGCGCCCGCAGCCTTCAACGCATCGGTAGTGGACTTGGCCAGTTTGCCTTCAGCCGTAATCACCAAGTGCGTGACGTCGAGAGGCCGCTCAAGATATTTGACCAATGGCTTCAGTTGATCGACAGTTGCTTCCTGTAATCCCCGAAGCACTACAACTCGTTGATCACCAAACAGCGACTCGGTTTGAGCACCCATGACCGCATTGGCAATTGCGGACTCTCGTTCGTCGGCGGTAACCGATTCGAGATCGTGGCTTTCGAACATGGTGTTGCGGTCGCCATCACCAATGAGTTCGGTGGTGAGGTCGGTGAGCTTCGCAGAAACCAAACGCGAATCACTGCCAGTTATCAGATACACCGTCACGAATGCATTCTCGCAGATCGGTGTAGTGCCACAAGAAAGACAGCCCAGACCGCCCACAACAACACGTTCGCCATTCCCTGTGGAGAAACGCGCTCGCCCACTGCTGCAACCCACCACACCCAGCGAGTTCCAAATTGAACGGGCAACATGGCCAACTCACACAATGGGCTTACAGCCGGACCAAACACGGTGATCAACAAACCGCAGATGAATGCAACCGGCATTCCCACGAGCATGACAAACCCTGCAACTGGTACCGCAAGCAAATTAGTAACGAGCGAGATTGCGGGAGCAGAGGAAAAGATGAACAGCGAAACAGGCATGACACCCAACTGTGCGCCAAGCGTTGTGGACAGCGGTTCAGTGAACCACTGTGGGCCATGCAGAAGTTTCTTCAGCCACGGCGTGACAAAAATCAGCCCACCAGTTGCTAACGACGACATCCAAAAACCAATGGACAACATGAGAAGCGGGTCGATAGCAAGAAGAACACCCACCGAATACAACAAAGCTTTGCGCGCAGGCAACTCTCGGCCACGGGCGAACGCAATAGCCGACATCGCAGCCATCATCGATGCGCGCAGAACCGAAGGCTCGGCACGCGTCATCACCACAAACCACCCAAGCAGAAACAGAGTGAGTCCAAGCCGCCACCACGTGCGGGCACGATTGATGTACGAGCCAAACACGGTAAGCACGAACGCAACGTTTTGACCCGAAACTGCAGTGAGATGCGATAACCCAGATTCACGAAAAGCGTTAATCATGGCTCGCGGTTGCGCGCGGTCATCGCCAATCACGAGCCCCATGAATAAGGCCGCGTCATCGCGCGTCATCTGCCGTGCAGCTTGCAGCATGGTGGTGCGCGATTTGTTTGCACTGCGGAATAGTGGAGAGGCTGGAAAAACTGTTTCGTCTGCGAACGTGACGCTGAACGTGCCAACAATGTGTCGCGATGCATATCTTCGAACTGAAGTGCTCGGCAGTGGCGCGCGAACCCCTTCAACCTGCAAGACGTTTCCCGCTTCGCTCAACAACATTCGCCGACCAGCCACCGAGTGAGCCAAGGCGAGATAGCGCTTCCCTTCAATGCTGAGCACCACCTGCGTTCCACCAAATTTTGCAACTGGGTCTTCAACAACGCGTGCATAGCCACTGAACGGTTCGCTACTCGCAGAGCGCAGTTGCGTCCATTGAAAGCATCCGTGCAACAACAGCACAGCGGCGCAAATACAGAACATGGCTATCCGACGGTGCAATAGCCCAGAAAAACCTGCAAATGCTCGTACGATTACAGGGTGATACACGACGGGATTGCTTTTCACCGCACACAGGTTCGCCAACGTGGCGGCCTGATAGCAGTTGGCACTTCGCTCGCGATCTCCCTTATCGGATTACTTCTTGTTGCGTTACCTGGGTCGCTGTTTGGCGTGCTCGGATTTTTGTTTCTTCTCGTTGCACTACCGGTACTGCCCATGCTTGGAGTTCCCGCGGTTTCTTCGAACACGTCGTACTTACTGGCATTTTTCCTCAGCATGGTGCTGTGGTTTGCTGTCGGCCATGTTTCAGCACTTCGCGCAACGCGTAAAGCAGTATCGGGTTGGCCCGAATGGATACAAGAATTTCGGCCATTTGCAATTGGCATTTGGGTAGGAGCACTGCTCTCACTGGCCATCAGCACCGTTGTGCTGGGCGCGCTGTAACTCAGCATTTACACCCCAACCAGTTTTCGCATTGCGTCAAACTTCGCAGGGCCAATTCCCTTTACGTTCAATAGATCTTCTGGCGATCCAAAAGGACCATTTGTCGTTCGATAGTCAACAATTGCTTGTGCCGTACTTGGTCCAACGCCAGGGAGTGCATCTAGTTCGGTTACTGATGCACGATTGATGTTCACGATGCCGTTTGTATCTGGTGAGCTTTGCGTTGATTGAACACCGTTCACACCAGGTTGAGGTCGCGCAAATACAGGACGCTCGGCCGCCCCTTTCGCCGGAACATAGATCTGTGAAGAATCCATGAGCGGTGTGGCCAAATTGATGACTTCCAAGTCGGCGCGTGCGGTTGCGCCACCAGCAGCAAGCACCGCGTCAACCATTCGTGCGCTGTTCGACAAGGTGTACACGCCAGGATTCTTCACCTCTCCTGCAACGTGAACCACAATGCCTAACGACGGGATCGCTCCTGTTGGTATTGGCGCAGATGCACCGCCAGCAAGCGAGGTTGCAGTAAACGAAATAGAGGATTCAACGGGGGCGGGCGGAACACGCACCACCCACCATGCGCCTATAGCAACCATCGCAACAGCTACTGCAGTTGAAATGACACGGCGATATCCGAACCACTGAATTTGTTCAATGAGCCGTTGATACACGGCTACATGTGTGCGAATTTAAAAGAGTTGTGCAGTCAGTTTTCTTCGATACCCAACCGTGCGCGGGTCTTCTGCGCCCATGATGTCAAGAATCTCGAGGTAACGAGATTTAGCAACTTCATCGGTTTTCACTCGCGGAAGCAAACCTGCGAGCTCATTGTCGAAATCATCATTAATGACGAATGGTTCGGGCTCAGTTGCAACCTCAGCCACAGGCTGCAGCGCAGCCTCGCCTAGTGGAATGAGTGCTTCAACGATTTCTTTAATGGCATGATCAGGCTTCGCACCAACAAACCCATCCATTACTGCACCATCTTTCAGAATGAAGACAGCAGGAATGCTTTGCACTTGAAAAGCCATGGAAATTGACGGATTCTCATCAACGTTGACTTTCGCCAACACCACTTTTCCATTCGTGGCATCACAGTACTTTTCCAAAATCGGACCGAGAGTTTTGCACGGCTCACACCAGGGAGCCCACAAATCGACAATGACGGGAACCGAATTGGAACGATCGAGTACTTCAACCTGAAACGTTGCATCGGTGACGTCAATAGCCATGATCGGAACGCTACCGCCAGTACCGAGTTTGGCTTCGTAAATGATGCGAAGAATGACTAGTTTGGCGGTGATGAATTCGCCTCAATCAGTGCCCGCGGGAATACGCGAAGACCGAGTTTCGGCCTGGTTGACAGCGAACATCGCTGGCGCAACTGCTCCGTTTTCATTTGAGTTGATTGCAGGTGGGCATTCGAACCTCACATTCAAAGTGACTGATGCATCTGGCAACCGTTACGTGCTGCGACGTCCGCCACTGAGCCATGCACTGGCCAGCGCTCACGACATGGGTCGTGAACACCGAATCATCTCTGCTCTTCATGACTCGCAAGTTCCGGTAGCACCAGCACTTGGGTTGTGTACCGACATTGAAGTAAACGATGCACCGTTTTACGTGATGTTGTTTGTTGACGGATTGATTGTTCGCGATAACGAAACTGCGCGGCGCGACCTGACCGAAGCAACACGACTTCATGCAAGCATTTCACTCATCGACACGATGGCAAAGATTCATCAAGTTGTGCCGAGCGAAGTTGGCCTAGGCGAACTAGGACGACACGAGGGTTACATTGAACGACAGTTGAAGCGTTGGTACGGACAATGGAACGCGTCAAAAACTCGCGATTTGCCTGCAATCGACCGCGTACATGACGAATTGTTAAAGCGAATTCCCGAACAAGGACCAGCAACCATCGTGCACGGCGACTATCGCTTAGACAACTGCATGATTGATGCTGCAGGAAACATCGTTGCTGTTCTGGACTGGGAACTATGCACGCTTGGCGATCCAATGGCCGACCTTGGACTGTTAATGGTGTATTGGACTGGCCCAAATGACGACGCTGGCGCAAACAATTTTGCCACCACCACTGCACCTGGTTTCTTAAATCGTCAACAACTTGCAGAACGTTATGCACAAGCATCGGGGCGTGACATTTCGCACCTCGACTTTTATGTTTCATTTGCGTATTGGAAACTGGCATGCATTATTGAAGGCGTGTACGCAAGGTATATCTCTGGCGCAATGGGCGAACATGACCCGCATACGTTTGACGCGTTCAAAACACAGGTAGAAACTGCAGCAGAAAAAGCCGAGCAGTTGCTTTCGCGTCTACACTGACGCTGCAATGACCGACTACAAAATCTCCCCCGATTTCGACGGAAAACTACCCGAGTTGAAGCAACCAATCTTGGTTGCCATGATGACCGGTTGGATAGATGCAAGCGCTGCGGCAGCTGCTGCGATGGAAACTCTGATTACCGAGACCAACGCAATTCCACTCATTGAGTTTGATGGCGACACCTTCGTGGATTACCGCGCTCGCCGACCGCTCATGCAATTGCGTGATGGCGTGATCACCAAACTTGACTGGTCTGCTCCACGCATCATGGTGGGACATGACGCAAACAATGAACCAGTTTTGTTGCTCACCGGCCCAGAACCAGACTCGCGTTGGCAGCATTTCGCTCAATGTGTTGTTGAGCTGAGCGAAAAACTGAACGTTCGTCGCATGTTGGGAATGGGGGCATACCCAATTGCCACACCGCACACTCGTGCCGTGAAGATTTCGTGCACGTCGCCAGACGCTCACCTTTCGTCGCTTCTTCCATTCATCAAGAGCTCGGTAGATGTGCCTGCAGGCATGGAAGCCGTGCTCGAGCAAGCAATGTTCAATGCCGGAATTCAATCTGTAGGGCTATGGGCACAGGTACCTCACTATGTGGCTTCCATGAGTTACCCGGCTGCCGCAGTCGCCCTTATTGCAGCGGTGTGCGACACTGGCGGCATTTCCATCGATGGCGATGCGCTTCGCGAACAGGCCGGCGCGCAACGCGAACGCCTAGACGAATTAGTTCGTGGCAACAGCGAACACTTAGCCATGCTTTCCCAGTTAGAAACCGCGTTCGACAGCACGCACAGCGACAACGGCATTCCGACGTCGGGTTTCGGTGGTGGGCCGTTGCCTAGCGGCGATGAACTGGCCGCCGAACTCGAGCAGTTCCTGCGAGACAACCAAGCCGACTAGCCCCCCCCCCCGACTACGGTTAGAGGCGCAGCATTATTTCGGGGGAACTGTATGCAAGAAAGTTCGAAGAAGGATTTCGTTGAAGCACTTGCTCGAGGACTTGAAGTCATTCGATCTTTTGATCGCCTGCACCTGAAGCAAACTATTTCGCAAATTTCTGAACGAACGTTGCTTGCTCGCCCAACCGTGCTTCGACTACTCATCACATTGGAAGAAATTGGCTACGTTCGCAGTCAGGACAACCACTATTCACTCACCCCGAAGGTGGTGGACCTGGGCATGGCATACGTGTCCTCCCTTGGTTTATATGGGGCAGCAAAGCCCCATATGGAAAACCTGTCCAAGGAAGTCGACCAATCTGTGTCGTTGGCAGAACTTGACGGCAGCGACATCGTGTACACCGGCCGAGTAGAGGTTCCAAAAATTGTCAGCGTTGGCGTGACAGTTGGTGCACGACTTCCATCTGCAAGTACTGCATTAGGCCGAGTACTCCTTGCAGCAATTCCCGATGCTGAACTACAAAACGTTCTCCGCACTCCGTCGCTGTCGATGTACATTCCTCGCACTCGATTCACTGCAGAACAAATTCGCCCACGATTGCTCACTGTGCGCGAACAAGGCTGGGCAGAAAGCGACGAAGATCTGCAATATGGTGTACAAGCCATCGCTGCCCCACTTCGCGGTGAAGACGGCCGAGTTATTGCAGCAATCGGCTTGGGAACCCACACGTCCGAAATTGGTAAGGAAATCGTTCGCGAAAGATATTTGCCACTGCTCCTTGAAACCGCTCGCAGCATTGAGAGCGACTGGAGCGAATGCAGGAAACTGCCAACCTCTGAAACTTCTCTCAACGTGGACGGCATGCAATTGCTCCACCTTCGCCGCAATTCCTCGTGAAACTCGACGGAGGTATCTCCAGCAATCTGGCAAACGCCGCATCGTCTGCCCAAGCACTTGAGACTGCTGGTTATTCAGGTGGGTGGACCGCAGAAACCGCACACGACCCGTTCTTCCCGTTGCTGTTGGCGGCAGAGCACACGTCGAAACTTGAAATTGGCACATCGATTGCAGTTGCCTTCGCACGTAACCCCATGACCTTGGCAAACATTGGCTGGGACTTGCAGTCGTACTCCCAAGGCAGATTCATCTTGGGGCTCGGCAGCCAGATAAAGCCGCATATCACCAAGCGATTCAGCATGGAATGGAGCCACCCTGCTCCGCGTATGCGCGAAATGATTCAAGCGATACGGGCCATTTGGGGAACTTGGCTGACCGGCGAACCGCTGCAGTTTCGTGGTGAGTTTTACACCCACACATTGATGACGCCGTTCTTCACTCCCGACAAACGCGACCTAGGAAGCTTTGGGGTTCCGAAAATCTTTCTTGCGGGCGTCGGCGAACTGATGACTGAGGTTGCAGGCGAAGTGTGCGACGGGTTCATCTGCCATGGCTTCACCACCGAGCGATACCTACGCGAAGTGACGCTTCCCGCATTGGCTCGAGGTCGCGCAAAAGCTGGCAAGACGATGGACGATTTTGAAATAGTCGGCCCAAGTTTTGTTGTGACAGGTTCCAACAATGAGGAAATAAACGCTGCAGCCGCTGGAACTCGTCAGCAAATTGCGTTCTATGGAAGCACCCCTGCATACAGCGGAGTTCTTGAACTGCATGGCTGGGGAGAATTGCAAGGCCAGTTGAATTCGCTTTCCAAAGTTGGCAAGTGGGAAGAAATGGGAAATCTCATTACCGATGAAATTCTGAACACGTTTGCAGTTGTCGGATCACCTGAACAGATTGCACCAGAACTGAACAAACGATATGGCGATGTGATTGACCGGTTGAGTTTCTATGCACCGTATGCAAGTGACCCCGCGCGCTGGACACAGGTCATTCACGACCTCAAGTCGATTTAGATCGTTCCTGCATCCAACTTTTTCAACATCTTCGCCGCAACAACCTGTAACTCTTGGCTGTCCTGCAGTTGTTGGGCTGCGCGCACCTGGCGAGCAACACGCGGATTCTTCACAAACCGCTCTTGGTGGCGCAAGAAGAAATCCCAATACAGCACGGTGAATGGGCATGCGTCGTCGCCCGTGCGCTTCTTTCGGTCATACACACAACCTTTGCAGTGATCGCTCATCCGATCGATATAGGCACCGCCACTCGCATATGGCTTTGTGGCGAGCATTCCCCCGTCTGCATATTGCGACATACCGATCACATTGGGAACCATGACCCATTCGGCGGCATCGATGTAACTGTTCCACATCCAACGCGTGAACTGCTGTGGATTAATGCCTGCAATGAGCGCAAAATTGCCAAGCACCATGAGGCGTTCAATGTGGTGAGAGTATGACCGTTCATTTACTCCAGTGAGCACCGACTGCATGCACGCCATTGAAGTTTTCGCGGGGTCAGTAAACATTGGTGGAAGATCTTTGCTTGCACCGAGTGAATTCATCTGGGCATATTCAGGCATCCACTGCCAGTAACAGTTCCAGATGTATTCGCGCCAGCCGATGATTTGCCTAATGAACCCCTCTGCCGAATTCATCGGAACTTTTCCTTCTTGGAATGCCGTTTCTGCAGCACTCACCACTTCGCCAGGCAGCAGCAGACCGACATTGAGATACGGCGACAGTAACGAATGCGCAAGGTGCCAGTTAGATTTCAACATGGCATCTTCATGTTCACCAAACATTGGCAACACGTGATCGACAAAATTTCGCAAACGAGCAAGCGCGCCTTCCCGAGTGGTTGCCCACTGCCCTTCAGGCAACTTGCCGAAGCAATGCTTCTGCACAGACTCGAGAACGCCCCGGTCTACTTCATCCAACTCATACCGTTGCGGTTCGGGCCAGCGATCATGGCCAGTTTTTGGCGGTGGCTGGCGATTCTCTTCGTCGAAGTTCCATCGACCACCCGCTGGCTCATCGCCATCCATCAACACATTCAGACGCTTGCGTTGCCAGCGATAGAAGTCCTCCATCTTGATTGTCTTGCGAGACCCCAGAAACGTCTGATACTCATCGGGGTGACAGAGAAATTGATTTGATGGAACGGTTCGCACTCCGAGCCCTGCAACCAACTGGCGAGCGCCATAACTATTTGGCTCGGTAGCGACTACCTCTGTAGGTTGAAATTCAAGAACATGTAGATCAAACCCATCGCGCATTGAATCAGCGAAACGGTAATCAACCTGAAATCCTTCAGTGCGCAATGCATTGGCAAACTTGCGCATAGAAGCCACAATGAAATGCGCGCGCTGAACATGCCATTTGCGTGATGCAATTTTTGAAATTGATTCGATAAACAGCACCCGATGCGTAAGCGGAGTGGCACCAGCCAGCGCGCCAATTCCGCGATTCAGTTGGTCGCCGAAGACCCAAATTGTCGGCAAACTCATTGCTTCAGCGTAAAGCAATGGGCTTGACCATGAATTACTCTGCACAGATATGAGTCGTGTTGCCCAGACCAAGAACGGTTTCGCCCCGAAAACTTGTGCGACCTGCAATCGCCCGTTTGAGTGGCGGAAGAAGTGGGCAAAAGACTGGGAGCAGGTTCGCTATTGCAGCGACCGGTGTAAACCATGACTGATTCTTCAGGTCAATTCTCCGAATTCATCGGGGTGTATAACGCCGAATCGACTGTGTTGGGCGAGGTTTCTTACTGGATTGGCGCCCGCTTAGGCCTACGTCATTGCTCACTCTGCGACATTACGCATGGACTGTTTACGAAACGAGCAGAGTGGCAAGAGTGCGAGTCTGCACTACCTATTCCGTTCACCACGTTTCACATCAATGACGCGCCGTCAGATGTAACGCAAGCTGCGAATGGAAAGTACCCAATTGTTCTTGGCAGAAATCAGTCAGGCATTCACCTTGTTCTAGATGCCGATGAATTGGAACAGTGCAACGGCTCGCCGCAGGAACTACTGAACAGACTTCAGTCGTTATGACTCAAGCCCGTGCAGCCACGCCTGCACATTGAGGCCAAGGTTCGCTAAGTCGTAGCCACCCTCTTGCAACACCACCGTTGGCAGGTTAAGCCCTCTCACGCGAGCACCACTGCGGGCAAACCCATCGCGCGTTACTGCCAGGTCGCAAATTGGATCGGTGACATACGTGTCGAGACCCAACGACACGATGAGCAACGAAGGATCAAAAGCTTCTATTGCTGCGCATGACTTGTCGAGCGCATCGAGAAACATATCGTCATCCGTTTTCGCAGCGAGTGGAATGTTGGTGGTTGAACCGCGACCCTTGCCCTCTCCCAGTTCATCAGCGAACCCGGTGATGTAAGGGTATGCACGACGTGGGTCGCCGTGAAGCGAAACGTACTGCACGTCGTCGCGACCGTAGAAGATTTGCTGTGTGCCATTGCCGTGGTGATAGTCCACATCAAGCACGGTCACTTTTGCGCCGGTGGTTGATGCCACATAGTGAGCCGCAACAGCAGCGTTATTGAAAAAGCAATACCCGCCGTACAAGTCGGTTGTTGCATGATGTCCTGGTGGACGACACAACCCATACGAAAATTTGTCTCCACTCAGCACCAATTGCGTTGCAGTAAGCGCAGTATCTACCGCACCACGCGCCGCATCGTAGGAACCCTGCGTAATTGGCGTCGTAGTCTCGAAACACCACCAACCCAGACGAGCATTTGCTGCCTTTGGTTCAACCAGCTGCGACATGGCTTCACGCATGGACGGGCGATAGAAAAAGTCCGGAACCACTTCCCTGCTTGGTCGAACCTCGCGCTGATAATCGACCCACGCGGTATTCAGAAAGTTGTTCAAGCCAGGGTTGTGAACAGCGTTAATTGGGTCAACGCCCCACTGCGTTGGTGCAAGAAACTGCATGGACTTGTCGGCCTGCAACACCTCGCGAATGTTTTCGGCGCGAGCGGTGTGTTCGTGCGGTGAGTGCGACCCAGAC
>JBJOOQ010000026.1:0-15041 GCA_046051205.1 Actinomycetota bacterium | reverse complement strand
TGTCGTGCTTGCTACGAATTGGTGGCGAGCACACATACTTTGCACCTTCGAACCCTGGCTGAGCCAAGTGGTCTTCAAGAGTCATGTAGAGGTATTGCGGGCAGGTTTCACCAAACACGTTCAAGCCTTCGTGGCGTGCTGCAGCAAGTGCATTCAACGCTTCAGATGCTGACATGTGCACGATGTACAACGGCACGTTGCCAGCAACTTTTGACAACACGATTGCACGACTCGTTGCTTCGCCTTCCAACAAACTTGGGCGGCTGTAGCTGTGGTATTTCGGATCGGTTTCGCCACGCGCAATGTGCTGCTGCACCAGCACGTCGATAGCAATGCCGTTTTCGGCGTGCATCATGATGGTGGAGCCGTTATTACTGGCCTGCTGCATCGCACGAAGAATCTGTCCATCGTCACTGTAGAAAACGCCTGGGTAAGCCATGAATAGCTTGAACGAAGTAACGCCTTCGTTCTTCACCAGGTAATCCATGTCAATAAGCGATTGCTCATCAATGCCACCAATGATCTGGTGGAACGAATAGTCAACGGAGCAATTGCCCTCGGCCTTTTTGTGCCACGTTTTCAGTGCTTCCTGAACGTTTTCTCCATTGCGTTGCACAGCGAAGTCAACAATCGTCGTTACGCCACCCCATGCCGCAGCATTGGTGCCGGTTTCGAATGTGTCACTGGCATTGGTGCCACCAAATGGCAACTCCATGTGTGTGTGCACATCGATACCACCAGGAACAACAAACTTTCCTGTTGCATCAACAACCTTGTCGGCCGTGATGTTGAGTGCTTCAACCTGGCCTGGTTCGAGCAGAGCGCTAATGGTTTCGCCTTCAATCAACACATCGACGCGATGTCGACCTGTTGGACTAATGACGGTTCCGTTTTTAATCAGTGTGCGTGCCATATTTCCCCCAATGACTCGAAGTGATGTTTAACGTTCTGAAATTTCGTGATACGCGTCTGGACGACGGTCGCGGTAGAACGGCCAACGATCGCGCACCATGCGGATCTTGTCCATATCCAAATCGCGAACGATGAGTTCGTGCTTGAACGGATCGCCAACTTCACCAACAAACTTGCCTTCTGGGTCTACGAAGTAGCTCTGACCATAGAAGTCGTTTGCGCCCATGTCCTTTTCGATACCAACGCGGTTGATTGCGCCGACGTAGTACATGTTTGCAACAGCTGCTGCTGGTTGCTCTACGCGCCAGATGTATTCGGACAAACCACGGCTCGTTGCCGATGGGTTGAACACGATCTCTGCACCGTTGAGTCCGAGTGCACGCCAGCCTTCTGGGAAGTGGCGGTCGTAACAGATGTACACGCCAACTTTGCCAACAGCAGTGTCAAAGATTGGGTAACCATGGGTGCCAGGTGTGAAGTAGTACTTCTCCCAGAATCCAGGAACCTGCGGAATGTGCTGTTTACGGTACTTACCCAAATAGCGACCATCAGCGTCAATTACTGCTGCGGTGTTGTAGTACAAACCTGGTTGCACAATTTCGTACATTGGCAACACGAGCACCATATTCAACTCTTTTGCGAGTGCTTGGAAACGCTTTGTAGTTGGACCGTCTGGAATTGGCTCGGTGTATGAGAAATACTTTGGGTCCTGTTCCTGACAGAAATACGGACCATAAAACAATTCTTGGAAGCACATGATTTGTGCACCCTGTTTTGCGGCTTCACGGGCTGCTGCCTCGTGCTTGTCGATCATTGACTCTTTGTCGCCAGTCCATTCGGTCTGCAACAACGCTGCTTTAACAATTCTTGCCATGATGGCTCTCCCCTTTGAATGCCTATGTAAGAAGATTCAGGCTAGTAGCCCTCACCCCAAGCGGTAAAGCCCCCAGGGGGTGAAGTTACTTATACGGAAACTGTGGCGCGGCGGGCTGGCAGGAACTTCAGGGCAAACAAGGCACCGAACAGCGCTACGCCAGCGCCCGTGAAGCAGGCCGTATGGAACCCATGCATAAAGGCATCGCTGACGGCCTGGCGCACCGCTGCAGCAGCTTCCGGGGTGGGTGACATTTCAGCCACGGCAAACCCTGCACCCGCAGACTCCTTGGCCAACGCCACGGCTTCGGCAGGCATATTGAACTTGGCCAGCAGTTCGCCAAGTTTTGGTCCGTACAACGATGCGAACACCGAACCGCTAATGGCAACACCGAGCGTGCCACCAACTTCGCGACTGACATCATTCACTGCAGAACCAATGCCAGCTTTTTCGCGTGGCAACTCACCCATCACTGCATCAGTCGCCGGTGAAGTAACGAGTGCAAGTCCGTTGGCAAGGAACAACATGCTGATGATGACTGGTCCGAAGTATGCAGTATCTGCTTCGCAGAACCCAATGATGATGAGACCGATTGCCATGTTTGTGAGACCAATAGACACAATTCGTTTCGTTCCAAACTTCAACGCAAGTCGCGCAGCAATTGGCGCCGTTACACCAGCACCGAGTGCAAACGGCAATGTGTGCACGCCGGCAGACAGGGTGCTGTAACCACGAACAAACTGGAAGTACTGCGTAACCAAGAATGTGAACCCGAACAATACGAAGAATGCAATACCTATCGCTCCGGTTGCTGCAGAAAGTCGTGCGTTTCGAAACACGCGCACATCAAGCAACGGTTCACTCGTTGAGAGTTCACGTTTAACAAATGCAAAGAGCAAAACGAGCGCGCCAGCGAACGATGTAAGTGTTTCAACACTCGTCCATCCGCGATGCGGTCCTTCAATAACCGTGTACACCAACAAGCCAACCATGGCGATTGATAAACCAAGGCCAGGAAAATCGAGTCCGTGTGGGTTCGGATCTTTTGATGTTGGAATGAATACCGCGCCAAGAACAAGTGCAATGATCACGATTGGAACGTTGACCAAGAACACCGATCCCCAATAGAAATGTTCAAGTAGGAATCCGCCAGTTACTGGTCCGAATGCAACTGCCATTCCCGAAACCGCCGACCAAACACCGATAGCTTTTGCGCGCTCTACCGGGTCGCGAAACACATCAATCAAAATTGCAAGCGTTGCAGGAAAGACTGCTGCTGCACCGATACCCATTGCACCGCGAGCAAGGATCAACGTTGTCGTTGATGTTGCGAACGATGCCCACACGGAGCAGGCCATGAACGCAACAAGTCCAACCTGAATTGCACCTTTGCGTCCCAAACGATCACCGAGTCCGCCGAATGCCAAGAGCAAGCACGAAAACACCAACGCATACGAGTCAACGATCCACTGCAGACCGCTGGTTGATGCGCCAAGTTCGCGCGACAACGTAGGAAGCGCAACGTTGATGATGAGGTTGTCGACAACAACCATGAAGAGGCTGATGCAGAGCACCAGCAAGATGATCCAACGGCGGTCGTGAATTTTGGTGTCTGGGTGCGTATTCATACTTGACAGTGTCTAGTAGAGAAACTAGATAGTGTCAAGTTATGAACTCAGCCAAAACGGACGGTCTACGCAGACAGGTACTGGATGCTGCAGTTGCCATCGCCGCTACATCTGGACCTGACGTCATTTCCATGCGCGAAGTGGCCCGCTTGGCAGGTGTTTCTCACCAAGCTCCGTATCACCACTTTGGTGACCGGGCAGGAATTTTTGCGGCAATCTCCGAAGAAGGTTTCCGTCTATTGGCAGAGTCAGTCGAAGCCAGCACCACACTTGGCACTGCAGCCATGTGTGAGGCATACGTTCACTTCGCTCTTGCCCACAAAGGACACTTCCGAGTGATGATGCGCAATGATTTGTGTTCATTAGAGGACTACCCGTCGGCATTGGTTCAAGCTGATCGAGCGTTCAATGCATTACGCAATGAAGTCACCGTCATTTTGGGTGAAGACTCAAACGAAGATGAAGCCAACGCACACACCGCATACATGTGGTCTGTCGCGCATGGTCTTGCAACGCTGTTGCTTGATGGACCATTGCTGAAAAAACTTGGCTCCGTCGCCGACATCAATGCACTAATCAGAAATGTTGCTCGCAAAGCCAGCAGTAGCATCACCGTGTAGTTACCCATGACTCAGCCATACACGTTTGACGACTTCCTTAAGGAACATGTTGGGTCGGTAACGCTGTACACCAAAGCAACTTGTGGAATTAGCCATCTCGTAGATGACATTGTTCAAGAAACATTCATTCGAGCATGGCGTTACTACCCAACTCTGCGAGCAGAGTCTTCATCGCGATCGTGGATCATCTCAATCTGCCGCAACACCATCATCGACATGGCTAAGAAATGGCCGCATCATGCCAATATCGAACAATTGGAACAAGCAGATTCATTTGATGCATTTCGCCAAAATGATCTCATCAGCCTGATGCAGGCAATAAGCCTCGAACAGCGTGAAGTGCTGGTGCTTTGTGGATTACTTGGTTACGACTACGAAACAGCAGCAGAAGTTATCCGTGTACCTGTTGGAACCATTCGCTCACGATTGGCACGAGCGCGCGAGGCAATGTCTGAATTGCTTGCAGAGTCTGCACGAGCTGACGAAACCGGAACCAACTGATGGACTGCACTTCAGCGCAACGCCTTGTGCTGAGCAAAATCGCGCCCGTTGAGCAACTTGCCGATGCACGAAATCACATCGCAAACTGCGCAATGTGCGGTGGCACAAATTCTGCCGCTCAAAAAACTATTCAAGACAAAATCTCTTTGCGCTCCAATCGCAGTGTTTTGGGTCGAGCAGTTCTTGGGTTGCTCGGTGTATTGCAACTCATCCTCGCGTTGCCTTGGCTCTTTGGTTCAACCATGTTCTGGAGCACATCGCTCGGCGCAGATGCCGCGCACTTGTCGCGCGATGGCGCACTTGGCGTTATGTTTGCAACGATTGCTTTTGCAGTTGCAGTCTCACCACGACTTGCTGTATTTGCATTACCCGTCGCATTGCTTCTGATCATTTTGCAGACGGTGACGGGGTTTGTTGATCATTCGAATGAAGAGGTTCTTGCAAGTTTTGAAACCATCCACATGCTTGGCGCTGTTATTGGCTCATCAATCGCCGTGCTCTCATTTCCAAAACGAGTTAAGAAAAATGGTTTTTCCCCACGAGTGATTGACGGAAAATCACAATGAATCTTGTGGAGATTCTTTTTGCCCATGAGGCAGAAACCGGTGGTGCTCCACCAGGGTTTGGCCTTCCTGCTTTTGTGACGCTTGGCGCAGGTGTGTTGATCGTCCTGGCTATGGTCGCTCGATTGTTGGAAGCAAAACGTAAACAAAAGAAATAATTCGGGGAACTTTCGTCGGTTTTTCTCAGTCTGTTGAGTATGGAACAAAAAACCGATACCTCAATGTGGCGTGCCGCCTGGCGCTGGCACTTCTACGCCTCCTTCTTTGTGCTTCCACTGTTGTTCATTCTTGCCTCTACCGGGCTCGTCATATTGCTGAAGCCGACAATCGAACGATTTGCATACAACGACCTGCTCTACGTCGACCCAGTTGCGGCTGCTGTTCCGTTTGACAAACAACAAGAGGTGGTAAATCTTGAGTATCCAAACTCATCTATCGATGCAGTAGTTCCACCACGCGACGCCTCGCGTTCTACACAATTCGATATCACCACCGAAGATGGATCTTCGCGATCGGTGTACGTCAACCCACAAGACGGAAAAGTTCTTGGATCAATCAATAACGATTCTCGTATCGATTTTGTGGCTACTCGAATTCACGGCACGTTGTATCTCGGAACATGGGGCGATTACATCATTGAAATTGCAGCGGGCTGGACGCTGGTCATGGTGTTTACCGGTTTGTATTTATGGTGGCCACGAAACAAAATTCCGCGTCGTGTACGCAACGCATTTGCTATTCGGTTTAAAGAAAAAGGCCGCAAGCGCCTGCGTGACCTTCATGCAACACCTGGCGCGTTGTTTGCACCGGTATTGATCTTTCTTGCACTCACGGGACTTCCTTGGTCTGGATTTTGGGGAACGCAATGGGGAGAGTTCATTGACAATATGAACTCGGGATACAACTTTCCCTCCGAAGACCCCACATCGCACGAACATGCCAGCGCAATTGAGACTCCGGGATTACAAATCTCTTGGGCCAACGAGCGAATGTCGGTACCCGCTTCTCAGCCAAATCACCAAGATGCAAAACCCTCGCTTTCACTTGAGGCCGTTGCAGCAGTTGCTCAAGACATTGGAATGAAACCGGGTTATGCCGTTGGATTACCAGCAGACGAAATCGGGGTGTACACACTTTCCAATTCATGGCCGTCCCCAGCACACGATGAACGAACCGTGTATGTCGATCAATACTCGGGTGATGTACTTGCCGAAGCGGGATGGCATGCAAGTTACGGTGCGCTCGCAAAAGGCACTGCCTGGGGTGTCGACACCCACATGGGACGTCAGTTTGGTTTGGTGAATGGTCTGGCGATGGGTGGTTCGTGCCTTGCAGTAATCGGTTCAACTATCACGGCACCGTTGATGTTCTTCCGCAGAAGACAACCAGGTAAGTCAGGATTCCCTCGCAGACCAATTGATGCCAAACTGTCGCGCCGTATCACCTATATCGCAATTGCTCTTGGAATTGTCTTTCCACTTCTGGGACTCAGCATGGTGTTCATGGCTCTGTTGGATCACTTCTTTATTCGTCGCGTCCCACAGCTCAAAGAATTGTTCGGGATGCGACCAGACAATCAGTCTGACTTCAACTAATCTCTCGGTATGAAATCACGCGTTGTCTTCTTAATTTCTGCTGCCTTGGTCGTTACAGCCGGCTGTTCAAACACATCTAGCGATGCTGTTGAATCAGATGTTTCTCCCGTCAGTTGCACTTCTACGACCATCATTGATGGGCCTGTCAACATTGCAACGACCGTTGCACCGATTACCAGCATCATTGCCAATATCGCTGGTGGCACCGATGCAACCATCAACGGAATTGTTCCCGAAGGCACCAACTCGCACACGTTCGAGCCAAAGCCAAGCGATGCAGCAACACTCGAACAAGCAGACGTCATCTTCATTAACGGACTCGTGCTTGAAGAGCCAACCAAAGAACTTGCACTAGCCAACTTGAAAGATGGCGCAGTGATTTGCGAACTCGGTACGCAGATCCTTCCTGAGAGCGAATTCATCTACGACTTCTCGTTCCCACTTGAAGGCGGCAAGCCAAACCCACACTTGTGGACCAACCCGCCAATGGCAAAGGAGTACGCAGCAGTTGCGCGTGACTTACTGTCGGCAATTAATCCAACAAATGCCGCAACCTTTGCTGCCAACTATGAAGCTTTCGCCGCAAAGGTCGATGCTCTTGATGCAGCCATGGCAACGGCAACGGCAACGATTCCAGAAGATCAGCGCAAATTGCTCACCTACCACGATGCATATGCATACTTTGCAGTGCATTACGGATACACCGTGATTGGCGCAATTCAACCATCGTCATTCGACGAGCCGACTCCAAAAGAGATTGCCGACCTCATCACTCAGGTTCGCGAATCTGGTGTGAAAGCCGTATTTGGCAGCGAAGTGTTTCCTTCCCCAGTTCTTGAGCAAATTGGCGCCGAAGCAGGTGTGCGGTACATCGACGTGCTCCGCGATGACGACCTTGTCGGTGAGCCTGGAGATGCCGAGCATTCATGGCTCGGATTGATGCGTTTCAACTATGTGACCATGGTTGAAGCCCTTGGAGGTGACGCCTCTGCACTAAAAACTGTTGATGTGAGTGACGTAACGAAGGACAACGCCACCTACCCTCAATAGTGCTTATGGGCACTGAACCACTCATTAACTGCCAGCACGTCTCGTGCACCTATGGCAACTCGGCAGTGCTCGATGACGTATATATGCAGGTCAAAAGAGGCGAGTTCGTAGGAGTTGTTGGCCCGTCGGGATCAGGCAAAACCACGTTGCTCAAAGCAGTTCTGGGAACACACCCGGTTGCTCATGGTTCAATCACCATGCAACCGAAGCTGACTCTTGGATATGTGCCTCAGGTAGAAACCGTCGATTGGTACTTCCCAGTCACGGTTGAAGAAGTGATTGTGATGACACGCTCGAAAGGTACGTGGTGGCCGCGTATTACTCAGGCAGAACGAAAAGCAGTTCGTGAAGTTCTTGACCGATTGGGTATTGGCGATGTGGCAAATCGACACATTCGCGAACTCTCTGGCGGTCAGCAACAACGCGTGTTTCTTGCTCGCGCAATGTTTCGCAACCCAGATATTTTGATTATGGATGAGCCAACTTCTGGTGTCGACGTTCGCACACGACATGAAGTACTGCACTTATTGGCAGACCTTCATGCTGACGGCCTCACCATATTGCTCACCACACATGACTTGAATGGTCTCGCTGCCCACCTTCCACGGTTGGTGTGTTTGAACAAGCGCGTCATTGCCGATGGAAATCCACGCGAAGTGTTAACTCCTGCAGTTCTCGAAGCAACATATGGCGCACCGATGGAAGTGCTTGAGCACGGTGGCATGCCGTTGGTTGTAGATCATGGTCGAGTGCAAATGCGAGGTGAAGGCAAATGATGCTCGCTTTTGACCTTTTCGAACCATACGGATTTCAGTTCTTTAGAAATGGAATTGTTGTTGCCACTGTTGCCGGCGCTTTGTGTGGACTACTCGGTGTGTTCGTCGTATTGCGCGGAATGAGCTACATCGGTCACGGACTTTCTCACGCCGTGTTTGGTGGAGCAGCGGCAAGCGCCGTTATTGGCATCAACTTTTTTATTGGCGCAGGAATTTGGGGAATCATTTCGGGTGTATTGATCGCACGTGTTGCACGACGACGAGTACTTGGCGCAGATGCCGCAATCGGCGTAGTCACCACAGCATCATTTGCGCTTGGTCTTGCGTTGATGAACCGCTACGGACAGGCGTCAAAAAGTATTGAAGCGGTGCTGTTTGGAAGCGTGCTTGGTGTCAAAGTTTCTGACATCATCGCTGTCTCACTTGTCGCCGTTTTTGCACTTGCAGTAATCGTGGTCTGGTATCGAAAAATGTTGTTTTCTACATTTGATCCCGATGTTGCTCAAGTTTCGGGAGTCAATGTTTCGGTTGTAGAAATTGTGCTGTTGTCGCTGTTGTCGCTCACCATTTTGGTAACCATGCGCATCATTGGAGTTTTACTCATTTCAGCTCTCTTAGTTATTCCAGCGGCCGCTGCACGAATGACAACAAACAGCTTTTCCAGACTGCTCTGGATTTCGCCACTGATTGGCGCCGTTACCTGCTTCTTCGGAATGAACTTGAGTTACCACCTGGACACCTCAGCAAGCGCCACCATTATCTTGCTTGATGCGCTGGTGTTCATTGTGGTGTACACCGTTGCAGGTACTCGCAATCGCATGAAGATGGCATCTCTCGGTCACGTCTAAGCCTTTAGATTGAAAGCGTGAAACACGCTGCACTTTTTGCATGCATCTTGGTTTTGTCTGCGTGCAGTTCCAATGCAGTTTCTGAGTCCAGCACCACTGTTCCTGAAGACACCGCAATCACCATGGCATTTGTGGGCGACATTTTGCCTCACAGCCCACTTGTCAACCAGGCGCAACGCAACGCGACTGCTGCAGGCAACGTTGACGAATATGACTTCTCACCGATGTTTGCCGACATCGCTCCCCTCATTGCATCAGCCGATCTAGCCATCTGCCATCTTGAAACACCCATTGCACCGCAAGGCGAAGCACTTTCAACATTTCCATTCTTTGGAGTGCCACCGACAATTACCGAAGCAATTGCCAAAGCCGGGTTCGATCGTTGCAGTACAGCAAGCAACCACACGTACGATCGCGGACTCGCTGGCATTGACACCACGATCAATGCGCTACTTGATCAAGGCGTTGCACAATCGGGAATGGCACGTACCCCAAATGAAATTGAGCCGCAAACGTTTTCAGTTAAGGGCGTGACACTGAGCCATCTCAGTTACACCTTCAGCTATAACGGACTTACACTGCCGAAAAACCAAGAGTGGCGTTCTGCGCTTATCGATACTGACCGCATTCTTCGCGATGCACGAACCGCACGTGAAATGGGCGCCGATGCTGTGATCGTCAGCATGCATTGGGGAAACGAAATGTCTCACCAATTGAATTCGCAACAAATTTCCGTTGCAGATGCATTAACAAAATCTGGTGACGTGGATTTAATTGTTGGCCACCACGCTCACGTGGTTCAGCCAATTGAAAAAGTGAATGGTGTTTGGGTGATGTACGGAATGGGCAATGTGTTATCCAACCTGCCTACCGACGAACGCTGGCCCGCAAGCAGTCAAGACGCTGGAGTGTTCACGATCACCATGCGTCGCAACACGGCAGGAAAAGTTTCGTTCGATACCCCCGTTGTTCACCCAACGTGGGTGGATAAGCGAAACGGTTGGATCATTCGCGACATCACAAAGCTGCGTGCGAACTCAAATACTTCAGGAGTAAACACACGAGAACTCGAGCTGTCACTGGGAAGGACAACTCGAGTTCTCGGTAAATTCATCGCTCGCTAATGAGCGAAGGTGTGGTCGCTATTTGTGTGAACCGTCAAAGTCTGGGTACGCAAGCACACCCATTTCCGCAAGGTCAAGGCCTGCAATTTCATCTTCTGCCTTCGAACGAATTCCACCCTTGGTCATTTTGTTTTGTACGGCGAAGAACGTATATGACATAAGTCCGCACACCACAACAATGGTGACTGCACCAAGCGCCTGAGCGCCCAGTTGACCCCAGTCACCCTTGATGATTCCTTTCACTCCTTCGCTAGTTGACCCATTCCAACCGGCTCCATATGTTCCATTGGCAAACACACCAACACAGAGCAGGCCAAATAATCCTCCTACTCCATGCACGGAAATTGCTCCAACAGGATCATCAATTCCTCGACGCTCGAAGAAGTACACCGACTCAATGATCAGTACCGCTGCAATTGTTCCAATTACTGCTGCTGCCCACGGATCGACGAATGCGCATGGTGCAGTGATTGCTACTAGACCAGCAAGCATTCCATTCACCATCATGCCCGGGTCTGGCTTTCCAGTTTTGCGAGTGATGTACAACATGGCAGCAATAGATCCGAATGCACCTGCAATTGCGGTGTTGGTCGCAGCAACTGCGAATTGAACGTCGGTTGCAGCAAATGTGCTAGCCGCATTAAATCCAAACCACCCAAACAACAGAATGAATGTTCCGAGCATTGCCATTGGCAAGTGGTGACCAGCAATGGTGCGCGGTTTTCCATCTTCGCCAAACTTGCCAATTCGTGGGCCAATCACGATTGCGCCAGTGAACGCTGCAACGCCACCAACTGCGTGCACCACACCAGAACCTGCAAAGTCAACATAGCCAGCACCAAGAGACATTGAGCTCCAAGTCTTTGCTAACCAACCGCCACCCCAAGTCCACGCAGCAATCACTGGATAGTAAATCGCACCGCAGAAGAAGCCCCACAGAACAAAACTGTTCCACTTCCAACGTTCGGCCATTGAGCCGGTTGGAATCGTCGCAACAGCATCCATGAACGCCACCATGTACAAAAAGAAACCAATTGCCGCAGGGGTAATTGCATCACCAGTAAGCGCCCAACCGCCCTTCCAGAAAAAGACCCAATCACCACTACCAATCAACGCGCTTCCAACTGGCGCATCCATTCCAAAAGCGGAGTAACTAAACCCACCGAATGAAAACGAAAAACCAACGAGATAAAAGCCAATAAGGCCTAATCCAAAGATGGCGAAGTTTGTGCTCACCACGTGCGCTGCATTTTTTGCTTGAGTGAATCCAGTTTCAACTAAAGCAAAACCAGCCTGCATGAACACTACAAGCGCAGCACCAATGACTATCCACATCAAACTGACCTGCTGCCCTAACACCGTTACCGGATCGGCAACGTCTGCAAGAAATTTCATAACTCTCTCCTTCTTTGTAAGTTGAATGAAATGTCAGGGGCGACGTTGCAACCCAACAGGAGCGAAATTAATCAGTCAAGATTTCCAAAGTGTCTACAGATTGTTTCGTGAGCGTTATTGTTTGTGAACAGACATGGCCACTAAACGCGCACCAGCGAAACACCCTGTTAACAAACTGGAGTTACCTCCACTTGTGGCCGAACGAATTTCGTGTGCTCTGTCTAAATGGACAGGCGAACTAGGACGCTGTCACTGGTGCAACGAAGTCATCACTGGCAAGCGCAGGCGCACGTGGTGCTCCGATGCATGCGGTCGAGCCTGGCAGCGCGAACACATTTGGAGGTTTGCCCGTTCAGCTGCAAAACGTCGCGCTAAGTACCGCTGCACTAAACCGGGTTGCACCGCTGAGCGCAGAGACTGCGAGGTCAATCACATCAAAGCGTTGAATGGCCTTGGTTATGGCCCTGGGTGTCAACACCATTCAAAGCCTGATGCGCATGGTGAGGGTGGACTGGAAGTGCTGTGTCGTGCGCACCATGCGGAAATCACTGCCGCGCAAGCAACTGCGCGAGCAACTGCTCGCCGCGAAGCAAAGGAAGCAGCAAAAGAAACTACGCTCTGAACAATGGCGTTTCGAGATGGCGATGGCTGGGTGATGTGTTCATGCGGGCACCGCCATTGGGGTCTTCACGGTGCCGCAGGTTTGTTGCTCATCCGCCGCGACCTTGATCAACCTCGCGTGTTGTTGCAGTTGCGCGCAGCGTGGACACACGGCGGTGGAACATGGGCTCTTCCTGGTGGTGCGCTTGACAGTCACGAAGACTCAGTGAGTGCTGCAGCACGTGAAGCTGAGGAAGAAGCAGGAATTAGCGCCGCCGACATAACGGTGCGTGACGTATTTAGCGATGACCATGGGCCTTGGCGCTACGACACCGTCATTGCGCACACCTCGAGTGACGCGGGGGCTCACGCTGCCAACGCCGAGTCTGAAGACTTGCGCTGGGTCCTTATCGACGAGGTTGCCGAGTTTCAATTGCACAAGGGCCTCGAGGCTGCTTGGCCACAACTGCGTCTGCGTGTACTCGCCACATTGACCGCCTAAGGGCCGCCGGCTTACTTATTTCACCCGCTGCCTATTCGTTAGGCTCTGATATATGACAATCGATCCAACCACCACACCTGGCTTCATCAACGACCGGAAGCACGTTTTCCATTCATGGTCAGCACAGGGAACGCTTAACCCAGTTGAAGTAGTCAGCGGAAAAGGCTCGTACTTCACCGATGCATCGGGCAAGAAATACCTCGACTTCTCTAGCCAGTTGGTCAACCTCAACATTGGACACCAGCATCCGAAGTTGATCGCCGCAATTCAAGAGCAGGCCGCACGCTTGTGCACTATTGCTCCTGCGTTTGCAAACGATGCACGCAGCGAAGCAGCTCGCCTCATCACCGAAGTTGCTCCTGGTGATTTGAACATGGTGTTCTTCACAAACGGTGGTGCCGAAGCTGCAGAAAACGCAGTTCGTATGAGCAAGCTGCACACCGGTCGTCACAAAATTTTGACCATGTACCGTTCGTACCACGGCTCTACTGCTGGCGCCATTGCACTTACCGGTGACCCACGCCGTTGGCCAAACGAAACCGGTGCATCTGGTGCCGTGAAGTTTTGGGGACCATACGCATACCGTTCTGCATTCCATTCGTCAAACGAAGCAGAAGAATGCCAGCGCGCATTGCAACACCTTGAAGACGTGTTGATGGTTGAAGGTCCACACACGGTCGCAATGATTGGTATGGAAACCGTTGTTGGAACAAACGGAATTTTGGTTCCACCTGCTGGCTACTTGAAGGGTGTGCGCGAAATCTGCGATCGCTACGGCATCGTGATGATGTGCGACGAAGTAATGGCTGGTTTCGGTCGTTGCGGTGAGTGGTTCGCAGTGAACAAGTGGGACGTCACTCCAGACCTCATTTGCTTCGCAAAGGGTGTGAACTCGGGTTACGTACCGCTTGGTGGTGTGGTCATCAGCCAGAAGATTGCTGACACATTTAAAGACCGCGTGTACCCAGGCGGACTCACCTACAGCGGTCACCCACTTGCGTGTGCTGCGGCAGTTGCATCAATCAACATTTTCAAAGAAGAAAAGATCATTGAAAATGCACGCATGCTTGGCGAAACCGTCATTGGACCAGAGCTCGAAAAACTGAAGGCGAAGCACCCATCAGTTGGTGATGTTCGCGGAGTTGGTGTGTTCTGGGCAATTGAATTGGTTCGCAACCGCGAAACACGCAAGCCACTCGTTCCGTTTAACGCTGCAGGCGCAGATGCCAAGCCAATGCTTGACTTCGCAGCCGAGTGCAAGAAGCGCGGCCTATGGCCGTTCACGCACTTCAACCGCACACATGTGGTGCCACCGTGCAACGCAACACCAGACGAAGTTCGTGAAGGTATTGCGATTATCGACGAAGCGTTGACAATCGCCGACTCGTTCTACGAAGGCTGATCTGAATCGGGTTACAGCTGTGCTGTAACCCGAACTGAACCAACGACATTGCCGTGGCCCATGATGGGTGATTCAAACGCACGTGTGTCGACATTGCTGATGTCAATGCCCAGCGCTTGAAGTGCAAATTTCATGACTGGTGGTCGCGCACGGTTAGCTCCGTCGGAAATCTTCAGCGCAATAGCTCTGCCGTCTGGCATGGCAATGGCAAACACTCCCTCGGCACCGTCTTTGCCCATGAGGCCAGGAACTCCTTGAATCAACAGCGTGATGTCGCGCGTTGGCCCGCCCACCATCTCTGGGTGAGAGCGCATGGCATGAGCAACATGAGCCGCTGGCGTGCCCTCCTTAGCGATGGCAACCGATCGAAATGCGCGTGCCAGTCCAGTAAGTGAAAGCGCATGTGCAGGAGCGCCGCAACCATCAATTCCGATAAACGATGCATCTTCACCAGATAACTCGGGAACCATTTCAGTAATGCGCTGTTGCAATGGGTGGTCAACATGCAAGTACGTGGCGCGATCCCAATTGTTATGCACACACGTTGCCAACATGCCCGAGTGCTTTCCAGAACAATTCATCTGTAGCGCAGATTTCTGAAGTCCTGCGCGCACCGCTGCCTCGTGTGCTTCTGGGTCAAGCGGATAGTCG
>JBJOOQ010000025.1:0-16248 GCA_046051205.1 Actinomycetota bacterium | reverse complement strand
GAAAGAGTTCTTGCCACAGATTTTGAGCGGCAAGATGCGTTGGTGCCAAGGATTCAGCGAACCAAACAGTGGTAGCGACCTTGCAAGCTTGAAGACCACTGCGGTACTCGACGGCGACGAGTGGGTTATCAATGGTCAAAAGGTGTGGACCACACAGGGTCACCACGCCGACTATTGCTTCTTGCTCACACGCACCGATTCAACTTCTGCGAAGCACGCTGGAATTTCGTACCTGTTAGTTCCAATGCGTCAACCTGGAGTTGAAGTGCGCGGCATTGTTCAGCCAGACGGAACTGCAGAGTTCTGTGAAGTGTTTCGAAGGACAACGTTGTCGGTGGAATCAACAACGGTTGGAAAGTTGCTAACTCCACGCTCGCGTTCGAACGCGGAATGAGCGCAACAACTGGTTATCGCCGCTTCGAAGAGGAATACCGAATCATGTTGGCCGCCGCAAAAGAAAACGGCGCAATCAATGAAGACTCCATTCGTCAGCGCCTCATGAAGTACTACACGAAATATCAGATCTTGCGATACAACGGACTTCGCTCACTTGGCGCAACGCTTGAGGGTAAAAAAGATATGGGCGTTATTGCACTGGGTGCAACGAACAAGATGTTCTGGACAGAAATGCACAAAGAAGCAATGGAACTTGCACTTGATATTTTCGGTGCGCATTCCATGCTCATTGACAACGGTCCAAAAGATTCTGGTTGGCCAGGTGCGCAACGCGACAAGCGCCGCGAGGGCTACCCTGTGAGCCCAATGATGTCGGCGTTCTTTTTCTCGCGTTCAGAAACTATTTGGGGCGGAACTAGCCAGATTCAGCGAAACATTGTTGGTGAACGAGTACTCGGATTGCCAAAAGAGCCAAAGGGCGCGGACGAAAAGTAAACATGAACTTTCCCACCTCGGTTAAGTCGGGTTTTAGCAATTACGCAAACTTCAAGGGTCGGGCATCGCGCCGCGAGTTCTGGTGGTGGACGCTGTTCACGGTCATCGTTTCAGTGGCACTTTCCGGTGTAGGGCTCGATTCCATCGCCTCGGCTGCTTTGTTTCTGCCTTCAATCGCAGTCGGCTGCCGTCGAATGCACGATACCGGTCGTCGTGGCTGGTGGCAGTTGATTCCGATTGTCAGTTTTGTTTTTGCGTGCCAAAAGAGTTCGCCAGACATGAACCAGTTCGGTCCGCCGCCTCCACCAACCCTCTAGAGGTATTCGGGGACTCGACGTTGATACACCTGTGAGATCAGCGGCGAAGAAATAATGAAGTCGGCCGATGCGCGGTTACATGCAACGGGAATATTCCATACGGCTGCAATGCGTAATAGCGCTTTGATGTCGGGGTCGTGAGGTTGTGGCTCGAGCGGGTCCCAGAAAAACACCATGATGTCCACTCGGCCTTCAGCAATGCGCCCGCCAAGTTGTTGATCTCCACCAAGTGGCCCACTCTTCAAGCGTTCAACTTCCATGCCGGTGTGTTCGGCCACGATTCGCCCGGTAGTTCCCGTGCCAACAAGGGTGTGTTTGGAAAGTTCGTTGCGGTGATCCTTTGCCCATTCCAACATTTCGTCTTTCATGTTGTCGTGCGCGACTAATGCAATGCGCTTCTTTGCTGGACTTTCAATATCAGTCATCACGGTTGTGGTCATAACTTGAGTTTTACAGGTTTGACATATGGGGTAGGTTTTTCTGTATGAAGCCTGCACAAATTGTTCGTAACGAACTGGTGGTGGAAACCCCCGTTGGCAAACTTCGCTTAGTTGCATCAAACAAAGGGCTTACTGCAATTGATGTGAAGGCGACATACAGCAAGCTGGCGACAAAGCCAGACGGACGTGCGCAAGAAATACTTGCTGAAACACGCAAGCAGTTGACACAGTATTTCGCTGGTGATCGCAAAAAGTTCGATCTGCCATTCGATTTAACAGGCACTCCATTTCAAGTGAAAGCGTGGAAAACGCTTACACGGATTCCCTATGGGAAAACCATTTCGTATGGTGAGCAAGCAAAGGCCATGCGCAAAGCAAAGGCTTTTCGTGCGGTTGGTTCTGCAAATGGAAAGAATCCAATTCCCATCATCATTCCGTGTCACCGTGTGATTGCAAGCAACGGTGGACTTGGCGGCTATTCGTTAGGGCTAAAGATGAAACGGCAACTGATGAAGCTTGAAGGAATCAGTGCGGTTGGGTAAAGCCGAAACATTCGCGTAAGTATTCGTCGCGAAGCGCTTCTGCTGGAGTGCCCAGCGAAACAACTCGTTGCGCCAACAACATCACCAAGTTTGCAGATTCTGCATCGGCAAGTTCGTGGGTGGCCATCACAACAGTGACACCACGAGCTCGTTCGCTCGCAATCAAGTCGGCAACAGCCTTTCGACCATTGATATCAAGTCCAGCAGTTGGTTCATCGAGCAACAGAATTTCTGCTTGACGCGCAAGAACTTGCGCAAGATGAGTTCGCTGTTGTTGACCACCAGATAAGTCACGAATCGGATCGTTTGCTTGGCTGTCAATGCCGGTTCGTTTCATAGATTCCAGAACAATTGCTCGGTCGGCATTTGTTGATCGCTTAAACAAACCGAGGTGCGCAAACCGACCCATTGCAACTACGTCTTGCACGCACAGTGGAAGCGTGTGTGATGAAACAGGGTGCTGAGGCAAGTACGCGACTTGAGTTGGTAGCTGCCCTGTCGCAGATCCGAGCAGCGTTACCTCGCCATGCATCGGATCGATGAGCCCAGCCAACGTTTTGAGCAATGTGGACTTTCCAGAACCATTCGTACCAATGAGCACAAGGAGCTCGCCTGGCTTCAAGTTGAACGAAATGTTGTCGACAACAGGGCGCTTGCCGTAACCAACTGCAAGTGCGGATGCGTGAATGGAAGTCATGAGACGTGAATCTCACCGTGAACGTGTGGATGTTCGTGATCGTGGTGGTCGTGACCGCGCGACTTGCGAATTTCATTTGCAGTTGCCGAGAGGGCAAAGATCACCACTGCGGTCAGCACGATGCTTGCGCCAGCCGCTAGGTCGTAGTGATAGCTAATGAGCAGACCTATATATGTAGACAACGAGCCAACGAGTGCAGCGATCAGCATCATGGACTCGATGCGTCGTGCAAACAACGAGCCTGTGGCTGCTGGGGCAATGAGCATTCCCAATACCAATAGGGTTCCAACGGTTTGGAAACTGGCGATCACCGTGATGGCCACCATGGTGAGCATGACGTTATGAAACAGGCGAGCGGAAAAGCCAGAAGTACGAGCCAGTCCGTCATCTACGGAAAGCAACAGAAACGGCCTGCGACTGACAAATGCGATCGCTCCAACAATCACTAGCGCTGCGAATTGCCATGCCAAATCGGTTGTGGTGATTCCTAGCAATTCACCAAACAGAATTCGTGCGAGGTCTCCAACGAATGAAGTGGATCGCGAAGTGATGACTACTCCCAGTGCCAGCATTCCAACAAAAAGCAAACCAATTGCAGTGTCTCCAGACAGTCTGAATTTACGAGTGACAATGCTGACTCCGCCCATCATCACGGCTGCGCCAATTGCTGCGCCGAGAATGCCAGAGAACCCAAGCAACATTGCTGTGGCGATACCCGGGAGTACTCCGTGTGCAAGCGCGTCACCAACAAATGCCAAGCCACGTAAGACAACAAACGTTCCCGCTATTGCGCACGTGCAAGCAACAAGAATTCCTCCGAACAATGCGAGTCGCATGAACTCATTGTTGGCAAAGGGGTCTACGAGATAGTTCAACGCAATGCTTCTGCGATCTGATTAGCAAGGTTGAGCATGAATTCACGGTAGTTCGCCGCGCCATTCAAATAGTGGGTGCTCAACGAAACTGCTGCAATGCCAAGTTCGCTTGCTAACTGTTCTGAAACTTCTGTTGATGTGCCAAGGCCCGTAAATACGGCCTTCACCTTGTTGGTCGTGGCCAACACTTTCAAGTCGGCAATTTGCTTTGCCGTTGCCTCGGAGGTAGTCGAAAAGCTTGGAATGATTGCGCCAATAACCGTGCACCCGTAACGGTCTGCGAAGTATCCCATCTCGTCATGACCGCTCACCATGACACATGAAGAAATACCGCCGATGACTTCTTTGATCTCGTTGTCCAACTGTGTCAACTGGTCCAATGCCGTGGTTTCGTCAATTGACAGTCCAGTTGCTTTGTTGATCGCTGCAGTTAACGAAGGAAGAGCTTGGGTGAACGACAAAGGTGAAAGCCACAAGTGCGGGTCGCCTGCGCCGTGAGCGTGGCCATCTTCTTCGGCATGGCCTTCTTGAGCGTGGTCTTCATCGGGCTCTCTCACCGAGATGTTCTCGCCAACCATGTACACGTTGACACCATTTTCAATTGCAGACGAAAGAACGTCTTCGAGACCTTCTTCGAAATCAAGACCGTTTGACACCACAATGTCGGCGTTGTTGATGGTTTCGATATCGCGAGCTGACGGTTGAAAGTCGTGAGGATCCTGACCATCTGGAATGAGGGTGGTTACCTCTGCCGCATCACCAACAAGATCGGCAACAACGGAACCAAGAACCGAGTAGGTGACGACAATGTTTGGCCGTGCGGTTTCCGCTGATTCTGACGAGGAACAGGCAGGTAAAAGACCTGCAAGGCAAACAAGAGATAGAGCTGTTTTGGGAATCATTCTCATTTCGCCACTCTAGCGATAATGAGAATGATTCTCAACTTGAGAATTTCGCGTTATGCGCCAATCATTTGGTTGATCATGGCGGTCAAGTCGTCCATGGCAACTTCGCCGCTTGCACGCTTAAACACTTTTCCTTGTGCATCAACAAGCACGAAGTATGGGTAGCCCGAAAGACCGAATGCATTTGCAGCTTTCTTGTCATTGGAGTCTGCGATAACTGGCCACAACGCTGGGAACTCTTCACGAGCGAGCCACTCTGATGGCGGGTAGTTCGGGTTTGCAGGGTCAGTTCCTGTGGCGACAGCAATTACGTCGACTCCGGTTGGAGTCTTGCCATCTTTTTCCCACTGCACAAGCAGTGGGACTTCGCGTTGGCAGTGTGGGCACCAGTGAGCAAGGAAAACAAGCAACGTTGGTGTGCCGGCTCCGTCAGTGGTGATTTCTGTTCCAGTGAAACCTTTGCCCGAAACAATCGGGGCCTGCATGCCAATTGCGGTGTCTGTTGCACTTGAAGTTGAATCGAACGCGGGGAGTGCATCTCCTGCAACGGTGATCTCGCTGAATTCAGAAATGTTCCCTGACGATGTATTTGAGTCGGAACCACTTGATGAAATGGCAACGATGGCAGCACCGCCGATGATTACTGCGATGATTGCACCAACAATAAATTTGCCGTTACCTGATGATGATTTGCTCATGACTGCTCCGTTTGTGTGTTTGGAAGGGTAGTGAATACAAGGACTGCGAGGAATCCGGTGAGCGCCATAAACGGCAAGGTGACGAAACCGAAGTTTTCAAACCAAACGAATTCGCACGGCACTTCAACATCGCACACGCCAGCGTCGAGGTTTGGGAAACGCTCAAGGAACCAGTGGTAAGTGGAGAAACAAATTCCGATTGCAGCAAGTGGTGTGGCATAGCGCCAAACTCGCTTGTCTTTTGTGATTGCGGCAATGATGAGGATCACGGCAAGCGGGTACATCATGGTGCGCTGGTACCAGCACATAATGCATGGCTTGTAATTAACGATTTCTGAAAAATACAAGCTTCCGAGTGTGCACGTAGTTGTGACTGCAGCCGCAAGTGGCAAAGCCCATGGAGCAAATGCGGAAACAACGGTGCGAGCAGCAGTGCTACGTGAGTGCAACATGCGAGCGACGAGAACAACAAGCGTTCCAGCCAGCAATGCAACGCTCAGCATGGAAAAGAAGAGTTCGAAGGTCTCGTTGTTCATGAGCAATAACAGTGTAGAGACGCCTACATATTGAAGGCTCGTCATACCCCCAAAAAGAGGGCAGAATAGAGGGGTGACAACACTTAAAGACCGCATCAAAGCAGACATCACCGAGGCAATGAAGGCACGAGAAGAAGCGAAGCTCTCAACGTTGCGCATGGTCCTTTCGGCTATTCAAAATGCGGAAGTTGCTGGCGACGAAGCCATCGTGCTCACGGATGATCAAGCAATCAAGGTGTTGCAAAGTGAAGCGAAAAAGCGTGCCGAGTCTGCACAGATTTACGCCGATGCTGGTCGCACTGAAGCTGCAGCAAAAGAACGTGCTGAACTTGCAGTGATTGAGGCGTATTTGCCTGCGGCAATGAGCGATGACGAAGTTGCTGCAATTGTTGCTGACGAAATTGCAAAGGCTGCTGCGGCTGGGCAAACGGGTGGCAAGGCAATGGGTGCTGTGGTGAAAGCAGTGCGCGATCGTGTTGGCTCGGGTGCCGACGGCGCAAAAATTGCTGCCTTGGTGAAATCAGCCCTCGGCTGATTTCGTAGCGCCCTCGATAGGAATCGAACCTACGACCTGCGGTTCCGGAAACCGACGCTCTATCCACTGAGCTACGAGGGCCGGGGATGACGAACACTGTGGTGCGAAATTACCCGACACATCTTTCACCACCACGAGGAAGGCTAGTGGGGCGTGACCGTTGAAGGAATAATGCCCTCAAAATAAGTCCTTCGTGTGGTTCTCGTTTCTTAGCCTGCAATCGCTGATGCGACTGCGTAGTACACAGGAATTCCTATCGCAATGTTGACGGGGAATGTAATTCCAAGTGCCAAGGTGAAGTACCGGCTTGGTCGTGCTTCAGGAATGGCGTAGCGAATAACCGCTGGCACCACGATATAACTGCCGCTAGATGCAAGTGCCACTAGCAACGTCTGATCTCCAATAGACAGTCCAAGGGGCCAGCTGATTGCGAACGCCGCAGCAGCATTCGCAAACGGAACGAAGAGTCCAAAGCAAATGAGGAACGGGCCGATATCTCGTACCTCACGTAACTGTCGCGATACAAGCAAGCCCATCTCGAGAAGGAAGAACGCAAGCAAGCCTTTGAATATTCCCTGCGTGAACGGAGCCATTGCTTCACCACCGGTTTTGCCACTGACGGCACCAATGACCATTGACCCGATGAGCAGCAGATGCGCACCATCTGTAAATGCCTCATGTAAGACCTCTTTAATAGAGAGTGTTTTACTTGGCTTCTCTGCTTTGCCTTCAGCATGACTGTGCTGACCCGCAAAAACTTCTGCTGATTGATTTGTTCGCACCCATGTTGCGAGCAATACAGCCATGATAATTGCCGGTGACTCCATGAGAACAAGAGCAATAGTGAGATAACCGCCAGCTTCATTTCCTCTGTTGACGAGAAACTGAGATGCAACGACAAAGGTGACAGCGCTCACGGACCCATAAGTGGCTGCAATTGCTGCTGCGTCAAATGCGTTGACACGACTGCGCAAGAAGAAAAACCAGACTACGGGTATCAATAACGCCAATAAAACGGCCGCACCCAACACCTTTACGGCTTCACCTGTTATTCCTGTTTGAGAGAGCGCTTGCCCGCCTTTAAAGCCAATCGCCATCAAAAGATAAAGAGAAAGGAACTTCGCAATCTGTGGGGGAATCTCAAGATTGGAACGGACGACTCCCACAAAAAGCCCCAGCAGAAAAAACAAGATTGCTGGATCAGTCAAACTCTCAAGGACTTCGCTATTCATAAAGCCTCCCCGTTTTTCTCATTGATGTGTTCATGGCCAATGACCAACCCGATTAAATCGCGCGTCGTGCAACTATTTTCAAATCGCGAAGACGATGCAGCGTCCAAAAGAACTTGATACCAGTTGTTACGGCCACAACGTTTGATACTGATAAATCCTTTCTTCTCTAGTTCGTTCAGAGTTCTAATTACCGTGCGCTCTGTGATGTCCAAAACAATCGATATTTCGCGAATTGTGATATTCGGGTCTTGAATGAGAATCAAGAGAACGTGTGTATAACGAGACAGCAAATGAATGGGTTGCGCAATCTGTTCGGTCGTTGAATCGTCGTTACTCACGGGTTGCACCTCTCACACCATTGCGGATCTGCAGTTTTGGAGATCAAATTCTGCGCAACTTCTTCGTGTTCACATTTGGTGCAACCAAAAATCTCTTCACGAATAAGTCGTGTTTCCATTGCACACCAATCGCATGGCAATCCGCGGTTGACACGCACAACACCCCAACCGGGGGTCAAACACGCTGGGCATAGTTCTCGTAATCGAGTAGCTAACTTTGAAGCAGCTTTTTCAATATTGAAGCGTCGACTTGGGCAATGATGCGCCCGCAAGTCCGTCTCAATAATGACTCGTGAATCTGCGGAAATATTGAGGACTTCACGTACTGACTTTTTCAAAACATCAAAATCGTGAATGCCTTTGAAGACCAGAGAATGCGACTGATCCGAAGGACGGACGATAAGACCGTGATTTGGAAAATCAGCTGACACCAAAAAGGCGTCAAGGTTCTCGAACCTGTCCACGCAAGCTGAACGGGCAGTGATGTCGTAACTACGAATCGACTCCCACACCTCATAACCATCTTCCACATTGACAAAGGCAACGATCTCCACGTCCACCATCATCGGAAACATTGAATCCGTGCCGATGCTTCCCTCAGATGCCAGTCCCAGCATTGCGCCACTTGCATCGAGACCCATACGCGCCTTGCGAATCACAGTCTCTACTGGACCGTTAGTTCGTTCGATCTCGCCAGCAAACGTTCCCAAAAGATCAGTATCAACATCAACCTCTGAGACGTACATCCCGAGCGTCAACTCCATCGCAGGAGCAATTGAAGAACCCTTCTGATGCTTTGTCGAAAGGACTGCAGTTCTCCCCTTCAGTGGATGATTTTTCAACACAGTTCTGCACCTTCTAAACACATGTCGTGCTCAACATGTTATTGATAGCATGTTTTTATAGACATGTCAACAAGAGTGTGTATTTGCCGTACCATAAAGGCATGCTTCGTCGGTCTAATGCGCCCATTTCGGCAGGGATTGGCACCAGAAACTGGACATTCTTATCGAATCACGGGCATGTCATGGTCGCAATATCCCAGAATCCGGATATTCGAGTCGCTGAGATCGCGGACCTTGTGGGAATCGGAGAACGAGCCGCAGTCCGCATTGTTCAAGATCTAGTGGAAGGCGGCTATCTCACCCGCACGAAGGTGGGGAGGCGAAATTCATATTCCATTGATTATTCGCAGAGTCTTCGTCATCCGCTTGAATCTGAACATGCGATAAGCGAAATTTTTTTGGGGTTTAGCAACACAAAGCCATTAAACACGCGTTCCAAAAAATGACTTTTCGCGTTCCAAACCTTTACTGAAACCAAAGCCGTTAACCCTTGAACTCTGGGCTATGGAATTACGCATCAGCCTCATGATGCCCTAATCACCGTCAGGTTATCGCTCGTATGAATGATGGGAAATTGAATTAAGTGCGGTTAATGCGGTGCGGTCGGCAACAATAGAAGGACTATGGCTGACCCCGTCCTCACCGTTGCTGAATTGCTGCGGCCAACATTTACGCACATTGCGGGCGGCGTAGACAGCGACCCAGTTGTGCGCAGAAGTGATCGGGCTGACGCGCAGGTAAACGGTTCGCTCGCACTGGCAAAAGTGTTGGGCAAGACGCCGCGCGAAGTTGCGCAAATGGTGCTTGATGCAGTCGATTTGTCGAGGGTGTGCAGCGCCACTGAAATTGCTGGGCCCGGGTTTATCAATGTCACATTTTCAAATGAGTTTTTGGCAAGCGAGCTTGCCGCAGCAGCTGCAGATGTGCGCCTGGGTGTGCGCAATGCTCCGGCGAAGTTAAAAGTTGTTGTCGACTACTCGGCGCCAAACGTTGCAAAGGAAATGCATGTTGGGCATTTGCGCAGCACGGTGATCGGTGATGCATTGGTTCGCATGCTGGAATTTGTTGGTCACAGCGTTGTTCGTGAAAACCACATCGGTGACTGGGGCACCCCATTTGGAATGCTTATTGAGCATCTCATCGACTTGGGCGAAACCGAAGCGGCGAACGAATTGTCAGTTGGCGACCTCGACTCGTTCTACCGTCAGGCGCGCACCAAGTTTGATTCGAAGGATGAATTCAAGGAACGTGCACGCGCGCGTGTGGTGTTGTTGCAAGGCGGCGACGAAGAAACCTTGCGCATGTGGAAGTTGTTGGTAGGCGAGAGCACTCGATACTTCGACAAGGTGTATCGAACCCTTGGTGTGTTGCTTAATTCAGACGATCTTATGGGCGAAAGCGCATACAACCCACTACTTGCTCAAGTGGTGGACAGACTGCGTGCTTCTGGATTAATTGAAATTAGCGATGGCGCTGAAGTGGTGTTTCCCGACGGATTTTTGAATCGTGAGAACGAACCGTTGCCACTCATCATTCGCAAAACCGATGGTGGCTACAACTACGCAACGAGTGACCTTGCATGCGTAATTGACCGTGTTGAGCGCATTGGCGCAAACGTGGTGCTGTACGTAGTCGGATCACCGCAGGCTCAGCACTTAGAAATGGTTGCAGTGGTATCGCGTAAGGCCGGTTGGGTTCCAGAAAGCACTGAACTTACTCACGTCGCGTTCGGCAATGTGCTTGGTGCAGACCGCAAAATCCTAAAGAGCCGCAGCGGCGAAGTGGTGAAGCTTGACGCATTGCTTACTGAGTCTGTTGAGCGTGCAGCAGATGCGGTGAAAGAAAAGAACGCCGAACTTCCTACAGCACAGCAAGCAGAAGTTGCTCGTCAGATTGGAATTGGTGCGGTGAAATATGCCGATCTATCAACCGATCGCATTAAGGACTACGTGTTCGATTGGGAGCGCATGTTGGCGTTTGAAGGCAACACGTCGCCGTACCTTCAGTACGCACACGCACGTATATGCAGCATTTTCCGTAAGGCAGGAGTTGATCGTGCTTCTGTTCGAGGAATAACGCCGACTGTTGATCACAATGCAGAACGGGCGCTAACTATGCGCCTGTTGCAGTTTGATACTGCAGTGTGGGACACGCTCGACAAATACAGCCCGCATCGTTTGTGCACCTACTTATTTGAATTGGCCAGTGAGTTCAGCTCGTTTTACGAGCATTGCCCAGTGATGCGAGCCGACTCCGAAGAGCAAAAAATGAGTCGATTGGCATTGTGCGATTTCACTGCTCGAGTGATGGAACAAGGGCTGGCATTATTGGGTATCGAATCTCCGGAGCAAATGTGAGCGCAATTTCCAAGCACCTGTTGCCAGACAACGCCGTAATTGATGCACAAGGCGTAATGAGCATTGGTGGCTGCTCGCTTGTAGACGTGGCCAAGCAATTCGGAACTCCTGTTTTTGTATACGACGAAGATCATTTGCGTGCGCGCTGCCACGAAGCAGTGAAAGCATTTGGACCGAACAGAGTGATTTATGCAACCAAAGCTTTCTTTTGCACGGCAATGGCAAAGTTGGCTTACGACGAAGGATTAATGCTCGACGTTGCAACAGGTGGCGAGTTGTTCGTTGCTCTTAATGCCGGTGTGCCAGGCAGCAGTTGCGTGATGCACGGCAACAACAAGAGCATGGATGAATTGCGCATGGCAATTAATGCCGATGTGCACCACATTGTTGTCGACAACTTTGACGAACTGGATCGCTTAGATGCATTGCATGCAGAGGGCCTGCCTGTTCCACGTGTGCAGTTACGCATTACGCCAGGCGTTTCGGTGCACACGCACGAGTACATTGCCACTGGCCAAAACGATTCGAAGTTTGGTTTTAACTTGGGCAATGGCGATGCGCACAAAGCTGCGGCACGTGCACGTAGTTCGAAGTCGGTGAACTTCGTTGGCGTGCATTGCCATATCGGGTCGAATGTGTTTGCAGTAGAAAACTTTGCTCACGCCGCAAAGATCATGGTGGATTTGGCAAATGAGTTAGAAGTAGAACAACTCACCTTTGGCGGCGGACTTGGCGTTGCGTATGTGGAAACCGAACATGCTTCAACCATTACCGAATGGTCGACGCATCTCATTTCTGCTGCCGAGCAATTGCGTAAGCCAACACAAGTGTTTGTAGAACCTGGTCGTTCCATTGTTGCATCCGCAGCTGTAACGGTGTACGAAGTGGGAACGGTGAAGCCAATTCCGGGAGTGCGAACTTACGTTGCAGTTGATGGTGGCATGAGCGACAACCCACGACCAGTGATGTACGGCAGTGGATATGAATTGTTTATGCCTGCTAACGCAAGTGCTGATCGCACAGAATCAATTCGCTTAGTTGGAAAACACTGCGAAAGTGGCGACATTTTGATTAGCGAAACACTTGCTCCTGCAGGATTGCGCGTTGGCGATTTGGTAGCAACGCCAGTAACCGGTGCATATGGACACTCAATGGGTTCGAACTACAACAAGATCACACGTCCACCGGTGGTGTTTGCTCGCAATGGCAAAGCCCGATTAGTGGTGCGCCGCGAAACATATGACGACTTGGTTCGATTGGATGTGAGCGAATAGCCAATAGCGTGAAGGGCATGACGGAACACCGCGTGCGCCTTGGAGTTATTGGACACGGAACAGTAGGCGCGGCATTTGTGCGCCTGGTGAAGCAGCAGTCCGACACCATTGCCGCACGAAGCGGTGTGCGCCTAGAAGTTGCGCGAGTTGCAGTTCGTAATATTGATGCGCACAAAGGTTCGATCGCTGCAGAGGTAATGACCACCGACGCAGAGTTTGTTGTTAACGATCCAACAGTTGACCTGGTTGTCGAATTGATGGGTGGGGTTGACCTTCCGCGGAAGTTGATTCTTACTGCGTTGAAAAATGGCAAACCAGTTGTTACTGCAAACAAAGCTCTACTCGCTCAACATGGCGCAGAACTATTTGCTGCGGCAGACGATGCAGGCATTGACTTGCTATTTGAGGCTGCGGTTTGCGGTGGAATTCCGCTTATTCGTCCATTGCGTGAGAGTTTGCGCGGTGAACCAATTAAGCGAGTGCTCGGCATCGTGAACGGCACCACCAATTACATCCTCACCAAGATGAGCGAAGATGGGCAAAGTTACGCAGATGCTCTTGCTGGCGCACAGGCACTTGGTTACGCAGAAGCCGATCCAACTGCAGACGTTGAAGGCCTAGACGCAGCAGCAAAGGTTTCGATTATTGCCAGCATCGCTTTTGGCTGCAACGTAGTTGCGAGCGATGTGTATAGCGAAGGCATCAGTAAAATTTCGGCTGCCGACATTGCGATTGCAAAACGACTTGGCTATGCAGTGAAGTTGCTTGCCATTGCCGAGTACGACAAGTTGAACGGCGAAATTTCGGTTCGCGTGCATCCAGCGATGGTTCCGATGCATCACCCGCTTGCTTCGGTACGCGACAGCTTTAATGCAGTGGTGGTTGATGGTGAAGCTTCGGGCTCGCTCATGTTTTATGGTCGTGGCGCAGGTGGCGATCCAACTGCAAGCTCGGTACTTGGCGACGTGATTGACGCCTCCATCAACTTGAACAAAGGTGCTCATGCAACGCTTGGCGTGTTGAGCCCACCGAAGCTGAAGCGCATGGCCGATACCTCGTGTGAGTACTTGATTCCACTCGAAGTGACGGACAAGCCTGGCGTATTGCACGCGGTTACTGGAGTGTTTGCCCGCAATAACGTGAGCATTCGAGCAGCTGAACAGGACGGAATTGGAAACGGCGCTCGTCTGGTGTTTCTCACTCACGAGGCAAATGAAGCAGCAGTTCAGGCCTGTATTGCCGAATTGAAGACGCTGGACGTGGTGATGCACGTTGGAGCACTTCTTCGCGTGATTGCCGACTAACTAACCTGTAGGCACTATGCGTTATGTCTCCACGCGCGGTCGCGCAGCAGAACTGGGCTTTTGTGACGCCTTGCTTGCTGGCTTAGCCACTGACGGCGGTTTGTATGTGCCACAAACTTGGCCCAAAAATCCAACTCTTGCTGGCTCAACATATGCATCAAAGGCAGCCTCGCTCATGGCGCCATATGTGGAAGGTGAAATTCCTCAAGATGTCTTCGCGCAACTATGCGCGACTGCGTATTCAACGTTTCGTGACCCAGCCGTAGTTCCACTTGTTCAAATTGCACCAGAGCATTACTTGCTGGAGTTGTTTCATGGACCAACGCTTGCCTTTAAAGACGTTGCCTTGCAGTTAATCGGTCAGTTATTTGACTATGTCTTAACTCAGCGCAATCAGCGAGTCATGATCGTTGGCGCAACCAGTGGCGACACCGGTAGTGCAGCAATCGACGGTGTGAAGGGTTGCAAGAACGTCGACATTGTGATTCTGTACCCAAATGGGCGAGTGAGCGATGTACAGCGCCGACAAATGACCACCATCACTTCGCCAAACGTGCACACGGTTGCTGTTGATGGAACGTTTGATGACTGCCAAGACTTGGTGAAAGCCATGTTTAACGATGCGCCGTTCCGTGAAGCCAACAGTTTGTCTGCAGTGAACTCCATTAACTGGGCTCGCGTCATGGCACAAACGGTGTACTACTTCACTGCACTTGAATCGCTTGGTCGCTCGGCATCGTTCAGCGTGCCAACAGGCAACTTCGGCAATGTGCTTGCAGGTTGGATTGCGAAGCAGATGGGTGCAGACATCGAAAAACTGATTGTTGGTTCTAATAGCAACGACATTTTGACGCGATTCTTTGAAACGCACAGCATGGACATGTTGCCTGTAATTCCAACGTTGAGTCCAAGTATGGACATTCAGGTGTCGTCCAACTTTGAACGGTTGTTGTTTGACATGAACAATCGCGATGGCGGTGCAACAACTGAGCAACTCAATCGATTCCGTCAAACAGGAAAGCTTTCAGTAGAGCCTGATCAGTTTGCGAAGTGGATTGCGCCTACATTCCGTGCGCATCGTGCCAACAACGACGAAACACTTGCGGTGATGAAACGAATTTATGGTGAAAGCGGCATGTTGGTAGATCCGCACACCGCAGTCGGCATTGCATCTGCTGAAGCGTGTGCCGAACCAGGTATTCCAACGATCACTCTTGCTACCGCACACCCAGCCAAGTTTCCCGATGCTGTGAAGAAGGCGACTGGCGTGCACCCTGCGTTGCCTGACCATGTTGCTGACTTGTTTGATCGCGAGGAACGCATTGTGAATTTGCCAAATGACTTGCAAGCAATTGAGGCTTTCGTGGCCTCGTGTCATTAACTGACGATTGCTCCAAGTTGCCACATGCCCAGAGAGGGGCTATGGTGGAAGTCGGCTCGGAATCCCGAGCAAAGCCCCCGCACTCTGCGTCTCGGAATTATGCGTTTCGTTTCACCCAGTTGCGGTTGTTAGGGCAACTCACTTTGTCGTGAACGCCCGTTAACCCTGAAAGTAGGACCTTGTGGCCAGTGGAGCCCTTGAACAATCAGCACTTGAAGCAAAAGACCGCGAACAGCTTGTAGCCATTGCTGGCGCGCTTGGCGTGAAGTCAGCTTCCCGTGCCAAAAAGGCAGAGCTCATCGAGATGATTCTTGAGCAGACAAAGCCGACAGAAGTTGCGCCGAAGCCGGCGAAGAAGGTTGACGCACCAAAAGCGGAGAAGCCGGCAGCGCGTGCAGAAGCACCTGCTGGTCCAGCACTTGGCGCCGACGGCGAGCCACTTGCCGATTGGGAAATTGAATTGGCCGAACACGAGGGCACACCAGTTGCACCAGATGCACGTCGTGCAAGCGAGCAAAACCCAAACAACAATCGCAATAACAACGATCGCGGCGACCGCAATAACAATCGTCATAACAACAACCGTCATAACAACAATGACCGCAACAATAATGATCGCGGAGATCGTAATAATGATCGCAACAACGATCGTGGTGAGCGCGACAACAATCGCGCTGATGGTGGCGGGTTCGGCAACAACCGCAACCGCAACCGTCGTCGTCGTGGCAAAGGACCACGCGATGAAGGCCCACAGGGCAATGATCGCTACGAAACTTTTGAGCCAGAGAGCACAGAACCAATGAGCACCGAGCCAGTAAAGGTCTCGGGTTATGTCGACTTGCGCGATGAGGGCTACGGCTTCTTGCGCGTGAACGGCTACTTGCCAAGTCGCGAAGACTCATACATTTCAGTTCGCCTCACACGTCAATATGGCTTGCGCAAGGGCGACCATGTTTCAGGCATGTCGAAGCCTGCTGGACGTAATGAAAAGAATCCAGCAATGCTCGATGTTGAGACCATCAACAACGTTGCAGCAGACAAGGTAAAGAATCGTCCTCGATTCGAAGACCTCACGCCATTG
>JBJOOQ010000024.1:0-17555 GCA_046051205.1 Actinomycetota bacterium | reverse complement strand
ACCGCGTGCGACACAACATTGCTGAAAGATCTGCACTTGCATACAACAGCGGAAGATCTTCGTTTGACACTCTTCCCACCAATGTGACCGGAGCATGAGTTTGTTCGATGAGTTTCTGCAACCGATCGGTGTCACGACCCTTGCCACCAATCACCACGCGCAACTTCGGCCTGCTTGGCGCAAGCGCAGCTGCAGCGCGAATGAGTGTGTCGAAACCTTTGCGCGGAACGAGTCGACTCACTCCAACAATGAGTTCGGCATCTTCTTCTAAATCAAACTTCAAACGAGTTGCTTTACGTTGTTCATAGGTGATTGGTGCAAAACGTTGAGTGTCGACTCCAGGTGGAACAACGGTGATCGACAAACTTTCACCACCGGCTTGACGAGCTTCAGCAGCTGGATAGCCACCGGCAGCAATGATGTGTTGCGCGCCACGCAACACCCGAGCAAGAACTTGTTTGGAACCTGGAAGTCTTCCAGGCACCGTGACTTCGGAGCCGTGCAACACCACCATGTACGGAAGCTTGAGCGACGGACCAACGATGCCGAGCGGAACCGCTGGGTCAAGAACAATTGAATCATCCACGGGTGCGGCAACAACACAGGTTCCTTCGTGCGACGAATGAGGTACGGCTGTTGCGCATCAAACTCCGCAGCGTCCTTATGAGGTGACGTGAGTACAGCAAACGAATCGGGTGGTAAACGACGCCACCACTCCCACAAAAGGTTCTGAATTCCGCCCACCTTTGGCGGGAAATCGTTAGTGACAAGAAGGTGTTTCATGGAAGGCGCTCGCACCAATACTGACAGATGCGTTAGCCAACCCGCACTTCAGGCAAGTTCCGCAACTCCTCCGCCACTACTGGATCTTCGTCAGTTAAAGGAATGAATTGATGCAAGCCGAGACGAGCGGCACTCCACATTGCATGTGCTCGAAGCATCGGTTCTGAATGAGAGCAGAACTGTTGAATGGCGTCGCGCACTCCTTCGTCTTCAGCATTGCCAATATTGCCAAGCACGATGAGCAAATTGCGTCGCACCCACATTGGGTTGCGGTCCGCGATGTACCACTGACCAACAGACTCCAAAAGTTGCGCGTCTTCCATGCTCAGCATGTGCAAGATGGGAACCCACGCACGAACAGCGGTCAGTTTTGTTGTGATGCCCAAACGAATAGTCGGTGGGCACACGTCTTGACACGAATCGCAGCCATACACGCGATCGGCTAATGCAACTCGGTATTCGCGATTGAACACGCCAGGCTTTTGCACCAGCCACGCCAAACATTTTGCAGCGTCAATTACACCTGGTCCAACAATGGCATTTGTCGGGCACGAATCCAGACATCGTTTGCATGCACCGCAGCCATCATCAACGGGTCGCTCGTTCACCACAAGTGGCGCATCGGTTACGACACTTCCCAAAACAAAAAAACTTCCCGCACCGCTCATGAGCATGTTTGCGTTCTTGCCATACCAACCGAGCCCGGCGAGATATGCGGCTTCACGATCGACGAGCGCATTGTGGTCAACAAACACCTGCGCATTCCAGCCATCATGTTTCAGAGATTCAGCAACAACACCCAGACCATCACGAAGAGCTTCGTAATAATCTGCCCACGCATATCGCGCTACGCGTGCACTGAGATCCCGTGGTTCGTTCGGTGCTTCAGTTGAATACGAGCACGCACCGACAATCATCGCTTTCGCATTCGGAACTGCGGCATCTGGGTTCGTTGAACGATCGGGGTTGCGATAGGTGAACTGCATGGTGTCGTGCAAGCCAGTTGCTTTACGTGCATGCAGTGTTTCGCGAGCACGTTGCATGACAGTTGCAGGCGCCACACCGATACGGTCGATGCCATTTGCCAAACCGATTGCACGCAACTGCTCGGTATATGCAGCCGCTTCCTCGCGGCTAAATGGTTGCTGGTTAGCTAACGGCACGATGCCGAAGCGTAGGCACCATTCCGGCATTTGCAAGCAATCGAACTGCACGCTGCTCTTCCAGGTTGAAAACTACGGCTGATTCCTGGGAATCTCCGCACATGAAGGTGACGAGGCAGTCGCTGCACGCATCGGTTTCGCGCATGACGCACGAGTCGCAATTGATCACAAGGACTGGCTGATTATTGGCATTCATGATTGCTCCTGTAGTTACTGTCAGTGGGCTTTAGCTTCGGTTATTGAGTTCATGTGTGCGCCAATTGCGTACAGATGAAGTCTGCCCACCGGGTGTTACGGAGTTAGATGAATACCGCCCCATCGTGATCAATATCCAAGATGTGCGTGAGCCCCGACTTGGGCAACTGTCCTGCAATGCGAGTTGCGTCAGCCTTTGCGCAGAGCACACCAACTGTTGGACCAGACCCCGAAAGCCATGTGCACCATGCATCGGTTGCGAGCGCTGCAGTAAAGGCTTCATGCGAGTTTGGCGATGCCGCGAAACGAACGTCTTGATGCATGCGGTCTTTGGTTGCTTCACGCAATACCGCAACATCTCCTGCTGCAAAAGCGGCCATGAGCAAGGCCGTATGTCCAATGTTGAACACCACGTCTGGAAGTGGAATCGACGAAGCAATTGCGGTGCGGGACTTTTCGGTTGAGGTTTGAGTGTCTGGCACCCAGGCAATGAACGCCGGGTCGAAACCAAGAGGCAGTTTCACTACTTCTCCACCAGTACTTGCAGTAACACCACCTACGAGTGATGCCGCAACGTTGTCAGGGTGTCCTTCAAGATCGGTGCTCAGTCGCAACAACTCTTTGCGATCACGAACAAGCGACTCTTCGCCATTGCTTTGGGCATGACCAAGCACAACACCGGCAACGCGAGCAGCACCACTGAAACCGAGTCCACGACCCATTGGGATTACTGAGCGAACCCAAACATTGCCCGTTCCGCCTGCATGTCGAAACGCGGCTAACGACGGATGACTGTCGTCTATGACCTTGGCGAATTCTGGGAGAGCCGAACCGTCGTCAATGCCCATTTCCAAATGCAGCGACAGAGCCATTCCCAACGCATCAAATCCTGGACCTAGGTTGGCCGAACTGGCAGGAACACGAACACGCAGTGCACTCATAGCGGTCTATCGTGCCACAGCGTTACTAGAAACTTTTAATGCTTCGACAACGCGAATGGCAGATCCGTTATCAATTGAAGCTTGAGCAAGTGACACACCTTCTTCCATAGAGGAAGCAACGCCTGCAACAGTGAGCCCGGCAGCCGCGTTCAACACCACAATGTCGCGCACTGGTCCAAGTTGACCGTTGAATGTGTCGAGCACAACTTGCGCATTATGTGCAGGGTCGCCACCGCGAACCGCAGTCACGTCAGCAGGTTGAAGGCCAAGATCAAATGCGTTAATGGTGAACTCGCGCAATTCGTTATTGCGAACTTCTACAACCGAACACGGGCCACTGAGTGACAGTTCGTCAAGACCGCCATGACCGTGCACAATCCATGCGCGCTCTACTCCGCGCGTCGCAATTGCGCGCGCCATTTTTTCTGCTGCGCGTGGGTCGCCAACACCCACCACCATGAACGAAACATTCGCGGGGTTAGCCATAGGCCCCAGCAAGTTAAATGCAGTTGGTACGCCAATCTCTTTGCGCGTTGGCCCTGCATGACGGAACGCTGGATGAAACTTCTGTGCAAAGCAAAAACCCATGCCTGCTTCAACAACGCAGCGAGCCACGTCGGCAGGATCAAGATCAAGACGCACTCCAAGTGCTTCAAGCACATCAGCAGTTCCACATTGCGAAGATGCGGCGCGGTTTCCGTGTTTACATACCGGCACTCCAGCACCAGCAACAACAAAGGCCGCCATCGTTGAAATGTTCACCGAATGCGATTTATCGCCGCCCGTGCCAACAATGTCGATTGTGCGCTTTGCGATTTCAGCAGGAAGATCAACCCGCGCGGATGCGTTGCGAACTTCGGCCAGCATTCCTTCTAATTCGACAGCGCTTTCGCCCTTGGTTCGCAGACCCATGACCAGAGCTGCAATTTGTGCAGAGGTTGCTTCACCTTCAAGCACCGTGCGCATTGCTGCACGTGCTTCGTTCAGCGACAGGTCTGTTCCCAAAGAAACTTTGCCAAGCAGCGTTGCCCAGCCGCCAACTTCCTCGATTGCGCTCATCGCGCTACTCCGTTACGCGGTATGACGACGCTGGCGCAACATTTTGCGGCGGTCGCGAGCAGTTGCTCCACCCCACACACCTTGTTGTTCGCGAGCATCCAACGCATACTCAAGACACGCTATGCGAACGACGCATTGCTCGCACACTGATAAAGCAAACTCAGCGTGATCTTCGTTTTCGGGGTAGAAGATTTCAGCATCGAGCCCTTGGCAGGCACCTTTGCTACGCCACGCCACATCCGCTATCGCCATGCACGGCCCCCTTTGCCAAATGCTGACTACTTCCCCGCGGGTGACTGTAGAACGGCGTTAGGCGCCAATGCCAATTGGCGTGTGCGGCCCAATACAGGCCTACAAACGCCCCTTATGGGCGCAGGTCGGCAAGTAATTCGGCAATGGTGAAGGCAGGCAAATCGATGCTTTCACCATAGGCAGGATGATCGCACACCAGCTGCGCACCACCGGCCGCAAAGAGTTCCACTTGTTGCGGAGTGAACTCAAAGCGAATGTAATGCACTGCTGCGGTGATGTAATCGCGTGTGAGTTGTTCGGCGTGCGCCTCGTCGGTAATGCAGCGAACCCGGGTTCCGTCACTCAGCTTGATGAGCATCGAACTTTCAATACCCACCAACTTTGGAAGCCATTCACGCATTTGCTCTTCACTTGTCAACTCAATGAACAATGTTGCCGACAACTGGCCAGCCTCAGGAATGAGGGGGTTGTATGCGTGTAGTTCTTCCATGACTTGCTCGTCGTGCATGGACTTTTCAGAACGAATCATTTCCTGAATCTGGTACCACATGGTTTGACGGTTCTCAAACATGATGGTGACCACAGTGCCAAGACCAATGCGACGCTTGCGCTTTGTCTCGATGCTTGTTGCACGGCTCTCTTCACGAATGCGCTCGTATGCACGAAGATCAAGAATGTCTTCGAGTTTGAGTTTGCGTGATGAAATTGCGTTGGCGGGGGTTGCCATGATTATTTCTCCTCTGTGAAGCCGTACGCACGTGCAACAACTTGCAGTGGGTGTACGGGTTTGTTTCCTGTTTGTTCGTTAATTGCAGTGTTTGCCAAGTGGCAATCACCAGTTACAACATCGCCATTTGCTTCGGTAATCATTCGTCCGAGCTTCTCGGCAATTGGCATAGACAAGTGAGCGTTCTCTGCGCGCAATCCCCACATGCCGTCAATGCCTGAGCACTGCTGTACAAGTTTGATCTTTGCACCAGTGAGCTTCATGAGGTCTCTACTCTTCAGACCAATGTTTTGCGCACGCAAGTGACACGGTGTGTGATACGTGATGGTTTCAGGAATGGTTCCTTTGAACTCAGTATCAAGTGACTTACCCTCGGTCTTGTTCAATCTGATGAGATACTCGGCAGCGTCAAACGTGTGCTCCGACACCAACTTGGCATCTGGACCACCGACATAGTCGACATAGTCCTTCTTCAAGATGTAACTGCATGTTGGCTGCGGCACAACAATGTCTTTTCCAGCGCGAACGTCTTTCACCAATTCAGAAATGTTCTTGGCTGCAACTTTGGTAAACGTGTCCATGTCTCCTGAGTGCAAGTACGGAGCACCACAGCAGTTCGTGGAGCCGGCGAGCGAACATGAAACGCCGTTGTGCTCGTACACTTTTACTAAGTCGTGGCCAATGCGTGGGTCTTGGTATTCCACAAGACACGTTGGGAACACCGCAACATCGCCTTGCGATTTGGTGAGACGAATTTGTGGACGCTTCTTGAACCACGTGGTGAAGCGCTGCTTCGCGAATGGCGGAAGCATGCGAACGCTTGAAATACCTGCGGTTTTTTCGACAACTTTGCGAATGAGCGAGCCTGGCTTGGCGCCCATGACGACGTTGCTCACTACTCCAGCCTTTGTCGCCACTTTGCCAAGAGCATCGGTGTGCCCCATGACTGCTGTGGTGAGCTTGTCGCGAGCGGAAACCTGACCATTGGCGCGACGCATTGAGTCAGCACGAAGCATGAGGCGAGGGAAATCGAGTGCCCATTCGTGAAGCTCTGGAATATACGGGCACATCACGTAACACAACTTGCATTGGAAGCATTCGTCAACAACGTGATCTTGTTGAGCGGGAGTCATCTTGCCGGCATCTTGATCGTCATGAGCGTCAATGTATGAGAACAGTGTTGGGAACGAAGGGCAAAACTTAAAGCACAAACGACAGCCATGGCACAGGTCGTACACGCGCTCAAGTTCTTTACGAGTATCTGCCTCGTCGAGATAAAGCGGGTGATGCGGATCGTAGATGGTGGTCATGTCTTATTTTCCTTCGTTTGCGTAATCAATAACTTGCAGTGGATGTTGCACAGTCTCCCATGCAACATCCACAGCGTTGCGATAATTTCCTAAATCAGGAAATGCTCTTCAAACCGTCTGCGAAGCGGCCAGCGTGGCTCTTCTCAGCGCGTGCAAGAGTTTCAAACCAGTCAGCGATTTCGGCAAAGCCTTCGTCGCGTGCGGTCTTTGCGAAACCTGGGTACATCTGGGTGTACTCGTAGGTTTCACCTGCAATTGAAGACTTCAGGTTCTGCTCGGTGTCGCCGATTGGCTCTCCCGATGCTGGGTCGCCTACTTCTGCAAGGTATTCAAGGTGACCGTGTGCGTGACCGGTTTCGCCGTCAGCAACGTTCTTGAACAAGCCAGCAACGTCTGGGTAACCCTCTACGTCTGCCTTCTGTGCGAACCACAAGTAACGACGATTTGCCTGGCTCTCGCCTGCAAACGCTTCCTTGAGGTTTTCATGTGTCTTGGTGCCGGAAAGGCCTGCCATGATTTTCTCCTCTGTTGATGTTTGGTTTGGTATTTACTTACTTAATTTCGCCTGCAGAGCAGGAGACTTTGCATGCGCTGACCTTCCGGTCTTTGCACGACTTTTTTCGCATGATGAACACACGCCCTGGAACACCACGCCAACTTCGCTGACGGTGAAATCTTCCAAATCGAGCGGACGTAGTGCGGCAGTTCCCTGTACATGAACGTCGCGGATTTGACCGCAATCGGTACACACCACGTGGTGGTGATCATCAAGGTTCGGGTCAAAACGTGTTGCGCCACCACCAATGTCGATGAATTGAAGTTCGCCCATTTCAGCTAGCTCATTCAGTGTCTGATACACAGTGCGCAACGAAATGCCCGGCATCTGCGCCGACGCTTCGGCAAACAGTGCTTCTGCCGTTGGGTGTCGATCATTTTCATGCATCAACTGAAACAACAGCTGACGCTGTGGAGTGATCTTGCGCCCCTGGCTGCGATACATGGCGGCAAGTGCTGTTGGCGATTGCATGGAGAGCAGAATAAAGCCACGAAGTCCTAATCTGCAATTTGTGCTAACAAGAAATCTTTGCAAATTGTAAAAAACACGAATATGGCGCAAAATGGCTCACCCAAAGGGCATTGCGCTTAGGCTGGCGGCGTGAATTTTGACCGCAAAGCCAATATCGAACGCCTTAAGAGCGAGCAATTTGATGTCTTGGTTATTGGTGGCGGCATCACTGGAGTCGGGGTGGCCTTAGATGCCGCCACGCGTGGGCTGCGAACCGCCCTTGTTGAAAAAGACGATTTCTCGTCGGGCACCTCCTCAAAGAGCAGCAAGCTCATCCACGGTGGCTTGCGCTATCTACAGCAAGGCGAAATTGGCTTGGTTTACGAGGCGCTACATGAGCGCCAACGCCTGCGGAGGAACGCACCACACTTAGTACAACTGCTCCCCTTCATGATTCCTATCCTCACGAAAGACGGTGTGGTTTCGAAAAAGATCGCTCGCGCACTAGGTAGCGCTTTGTGGATGTACGACCTCACCGGCGGTTGGCGCATCGGAAAGATTCACCGTCGCTTGAAGGCCAAAGCTGCACACCGCCACTTGCCCACCATGCCGTTCGAGAAGCTTGCAAGCGCATACCTCTATTACGACGCAGCTGCTGACGATTCACGACTATGCGTGGCTGTTGCTCGCACTGCCGTGCAACACGGCGCCGCAATTGCCAACCAATGTGCGGTGACGAAGATTGTGCATGACGAAGCAGGCGTAGCTCGCGGAGCAATTGTTCATCCTCTAGATGGTGAGCCATTCACCATCTGTGCAACCACTGTGGTGAATGCAGCTGGCGTGTGGGCAGACAATGTCCGACAAGCCGATGAAGGAAACAACCCGCACAGCATTCGTCCTGCAAAGGGAATTCACATCACCGTTCCCTGGAAGAAAGTTCAGAACGACATCGCAATTGTGATTCCCGTGCGTCGCGACAAGCGCAGTTTGTTTGTTGTGCCATGGATTTCAAACGGTGACGGCACATATCAATACACCTACGTTGGAACTACCGACACAGATTTCGCTGGTGGTGTAGATGAATCGCAAACAAGTGCCGAAGACATTCATTACGTACTGGAAGCGTTAAATCAATCCATCACCACCAATGTCACGGTCGACGATGTAACTGCTGTGTGGTCCGGACTTCGACCACTCGTGCGCAACGAGGACGGATCAACCGCGAAAGGCAAGACTGCAGACTTGTCGCGTAAGCACAAAGTTAAAGTCTCGCCTTCCGGTGTCATCTCAATTATGGGTGGCAAGCTCACCACGTACCGCAAAATGTCGGAGCACACGGTTGACGAAGTGGTGAAGCACACAGGCAAGGCCAGAAAATGCAGAACAAAGAATTTGCAATTCATTGGCGCTAAAGGTTTCAAGTCATCAATGCTGAATAGCGCAGATGCTCACTTGGCTGAACGCTTTGGAAGCGAACTGAACAGAGTGAAGGAATTGATCTCTCAAGATCCTTCACTTGGTGAACCGCTTATTGCGGGTCTCCCCTATTTGCGCGCCGAAGCAGTTTTTGCATGTCGTAATGAAATGGCGCTCACACTCGATGACGTTTTGTCGCGCCGCACCCGCGCACGCATCATCAATCGCCGTGCAACCCTTGCCAGCGCTCGCAAAGTGGCCGAACTCATGGCCGCCGAACTGCATTGGGATTCAGCTGAAATCGACCGTCAAGTCGCCCATTTCGTGGATTCATGTTCACGTGAAGAAGCTGCAGGAATGGTGAGCGAAGCCGAGTTCTTGGCATCTGTTCAGTAGTCGTAATCTCTTGGCATGACCCAGCCAACTGAACCAATTGAGTTTGCAGTTGCTGCCGACGAAATTACTGAGCGCTTTACTGCAGGCTCAACACTTTCACCTGCAGTAGTAGAAGATCTTCACAAGATTTGCACCACAAACACTGAAGCCCAATCACTCGCAGAACACGGTCGTGACTGGTGGCCATTAGCAATGCATTGGGCTCTGCAAGGCAAGACCCCCCGCAAACCTGGCGCGGTGTGCGCACCAAAAACCACTGAACAAGTCGCAGCAATAATTGCTGTGTGTAACAAGCACGATTTACCTCTCACCGTTGCTGGTGGCCGAAGTGGCGTTTGCGGCTCTGCTGTTCCGCTGTATGGCGGAGTTGTTCTTGATGTCACCGCAATGCAGGGAATTGTTTCTGTAGATCAAGTATCAGGAATTGTTGAAGTTCTGCCAGGAACGTTTGGTCCAGATTTCGAAAATGAATTGCAATCGAAGTACGCACTTACGGTTGGGCACTTTCCGCAATCGTTTGACATTTCAACCGTTGGCGGTTGGGTCGCATGCAGAGGTGCTGGTCAATACTCAACGCGCTACGGAAAAATTGAAGACATGGTGGTTGGCCTTGAAGTTGTTCTCGCTAACGGCGACGTAGTTCGCACAGGTGGTGCGCCAGCGTCAGCGATTGGCCCCGACCTCACTTCACTGTTCGTTGGAAGTGAAGGAACACTCGGCGTCATTACCAAGGTGTGGTTACGTGCTCACCCCGTGGCACAGTTTCAAGCGCGTGCTTCGTATGTTTTCCCGTCATTCATCGACGGCGTGAATGCATGTCGAGATTCGGTGCGTAACGGTGCAACACCAGCTGTGCTTCGGTTGTACGACGAAATTGAAAGCAAGCGATCTCACGGACTTGATGGAACGCAATGCACATTGCTCGTTCTTGACGAGGGCGACGAGCGCTTAGTGAAAGCAACACTCGACATCGTGCGTGAATCGGCGATTCAAAATCGCGGCAAAGTTGGCGACGTTGAATTGGTTGAAAAGTGGCTGCACCATCGCAACGACACCAGTGGTCTTCAGGCACTCACGCGCAAGGGCTACACCGTTGACACCATGGAAGTTTCGGCACCGTGGTCAAAACTTGAATCCATCTTCAACGGGGTACGCACAGCGTTCATGTCGGCCCCTGGTGCACGATCAGCATCGTGTCACCTTTCGCACAGCTATTTAGATGGCGCGTGCTTGTACTTCACCTTTGCAGGTGACAAAACCGAAACGGTTGAAGACAACTACATCGCTATGTGGAATGCGGGTCAACGCGAAGCAATCAAACTTGGAGCAAGTGTTTCGCACCACCATGGAATTGGAATTAACCGCGCCAGGTTTATGCAGGAATCCCTCGGCAACGCAATGCAATTGCTACAGGGCTTGAAGAACACACTTGATCCAAAGGACCTGTTGAACCCAGGAAAAATCGGGCTTACTTCGCAGCGCAATAACAGCAAGCCAGTGTGGCCATGAGTGTTCTCGTTATCGACGTAGGAACAACTGGACTGCGTGCAGCGGTTGTGCGCAACGATGGAAGTGTTACGCACTTGAATTACGAACTCTGCTCTCCCACTTCTCCGTTTGCAGGCTTAGTGGAGTTTGATGCACTTGCCATGCGTGACGCGGTGTTGCGTGTTGCACGTAAAACACTCGCCGTAGCCGGGAAAGTTGAAGCAGTAGGTATCACCACACAACGCGCATCAACGGTGGTGTGGGACGCCAATACGGGTTTGCCAGTTGGTCCTTCATTGTCGTGGCAAGACTTGCGCACGGTTGGTGAATGCATCACCGCAAAGATTGAACACAACCTGACGCTTGCACCAAACCAAACTGCAACGAAGGCATCGTGGATGTTGAAGAACTACGCCATCCCTGCAGGTGCAGACATTCGAGTCGGCACTGTTGACACATGGGTCACTCATGTGTTGTCGAACGGTGCACTTCATGTGACTGATCACTCCAACGCAGCAGTAACTGGATTACTTGACCCACTCACCCAGTCGTGGTCGCAACGCTCACTGTCACTCATGGGAATTGACGAATCAATGTTGCCAACAGTTGTCACATCGAGCGGAGTTATCGGTAACGCAACAGCACTCGACGGTGCGCCACCCATTGCAAGCATGATCGGAGATCAACAAGGATCGCTCATCGGTCAAGGATGCATTGAGCCTGGCAAAACCAAAATCACATTCGGCACCGGCGGCATGCTCGACATCTTCACTGGCTCAACTGCACCAACATCTGCTCAGCGCAGCACGGGTGGAACATTTCCGATCATCGCGTATAGCGATGCACAGTCCATGAATTGGGGTGCCGAAGCAATCATGTTGTCGGCCGGAACAAATATTGACTGGCTCTGCAACGACATGAAGTTGATTGACACACCAGAACAAAGTCATGAAGTTGCCGCACAGTGTGAAACAACGGAAGGCGTTGTCTACGTTCCAGCGCTTCTCGGTCTTGGCACACCGCGATGGGACTACGGCGCACGCGGTTCATTATTTGGAATCACTCGCGGTACGTCGCGAAGCCACATCGTTCGCGCCGTGCTTGAAGGCATCGCACATCGCGGAACCGATCTCATCGAAGCCGCAGAAACTGATTCAGGGCTCACCACCTCATCGGTACGCATCGACGGCGGAATGAGTAAAAACCCCACCTTCGTGCAGGCACTAGCCAACGCATCCCAGCGCACCGTCGAAGTGTCTCCCGTCACCGAAGCAACCACCCTTGGTGCCGCGTTTTTGGCGGGCGTGGCGGTGGGAACCTGGAAATCTCTTTCTGATGCCGTGAGTACGTGGTCTCCGGCCGTTGTTGTGGCTCCAGATAAGGCTTTAGACCGCGCACAATGGAACGAGGCAGTGAACCGAGCGTCGGGTTGGATACCTGAGTTATCGGCTCTTGACTTCTAGATTGTTAGCGCCCCGTTAGGGCAGAATTTGTCAGTACTTGGAAAGGAACAATCACGTGACCACCGCGCAAGCACGCTTACCGCGCAGCACGCCACCAGCACAACCAACAGATGCCGACAAGCAACTGTTGTTGTTTTCGCAAGGTGTTGAGCTAGCCGCACGCGACCTCTACAAGAAGGCTCTCGAATCTGCAAAGTACTCGGACGATGAAGTGGCAATGCTGACCATGTTTGGCGAACACCACAACACATACGCCCAGGCAATGAACGGTCTCATTGGCAAAGTTGCAACAAACAAGCGCAACGATTCGTTGTATTCAACACACGTTGGCCAACTTGCTTCAGCCCAGTCCGCATACGCAGCACTGCAAGCGCTTGAAAACACCGTGGCAGCAACGAACACCGACATTCTCGGTCAATTGCTCGGTATAGATGCAGCACGAATTCTTGCTTCCATTATCACGACCGAAGCACGCATGGCTGCAGTGTTTGGAACGCTTCCTGCATTGAGTCTTACTTCTGCTCTCAACTCAAGCGCAAATTCGCTTGCACCAAAAATTGCTCAAGCCCCTGAGGCAACTACTGAAACATCGGTATCAGAATGAACAACATTTCACGTCGCGATGCGCTCCGCGTTGGCGGACTTTCAGTATTTGGCGCTGCCTTTCTTGCAGCGTGCGGAAAGCAATCTGGTGTAGTTGAGAGCTCAAATATTTTGAGCGAAGGCGTTGTACCGCCGACAACTGCTCTTCCAGCTGGAATTGTCACCGACGTAGTACTTCTACGTACAGCCGCTTCACTTGAGTACAACGCAATCGATACCTATAACGCAGTTCTTGAAGGCGGTCTCCTCACTGGCGATTACGCGAAGTTGACCGATGCGGTAAAACGATTCCGCGACGATCACCAAGCACATGCCGATGCGGTGAACCAACTTGTTGTTGCCTCGGGTGGCAAAGCCCACACCTGCGCAAATGCTCGAATTGACACTCTGTATATTCAGCCTGCACTTGCATTGATTACCGCGAAGGACAACCCAGACTTGAGTAAGGACGTTGTCGCTCTTGCGCATGCTTTAGAAAACATTGCAACGCAGACGTACCAGGGAGTTGTTGCTTCACTGGTAGCGCCAAGTCTTCGCGCAGATGCAATTCGGATTGCCCAAGACGAAGCGCGTCATGCTGTAGTTCTTGCACAGGTTCTCAATGGCGGATACGCATCTGTCGGTCCAACGACCAATGCAGCCACAGGCAAGCCAAACATTGCTTCTGTGCCAGCCGCATACGGCTCACTTGGAACCGTGATTTTGCAAGCTGGAGCACCAAGTGCTGACGGTGTGAAGTCATCGTTGACGCTTGAAACACCAAGCCTCAACGGCTTGATCTACGACTTCGTCGACTGCCAATAACGCGCCCGTACACTTACCTCGACGGTGAGTAGGTCGGATGATCGCGGGTAAGGGTGCTTGCACCACTATCTGAGGAAAGTCGGGGCTTCACAGGACAGAGTGCCGGCGAGAGTCGGGTCGGGGCAACTTGACGCAAGGTTCAACAGAGAACAAACCGCCGATGAGCGCAGTCGCAAGATTGCGAAACAGGTAAGGGTGAAACGGTGCGGTAAGAGCGCACCAGCACGTGAGGCAACTTGCGTGGCTTGGGGCCACCATTCGAAGCAAGACCATGCAGTGGGCATGAGCTGTCCGTTCGTTTGTTGTTTACAACAAACAACCCACGGGTAGGTTGCATAGAGGGATGATCATCGATTACAGAACCCCGCTTACAGACCAACTCACCGTCACTTATTTAGGGTTGTGAAACCTGATCATTGTTTACTTGCTTGCGAGTCCACAAGATTAATAAGACTCCGATTATTTCAAGTGGGATGTTAATGAGGCCGCGGTCAAACACTGGTAACGCGTAATCACCAAACTGTAAACCTGAAATTGGCCACCAAAACATCTTTGTGTTCGTAAAGGCGCCGTCAAACACCAAGTGCAAAAACATTCCGATAACGAAAGCGAGCATGTTGCTTCGCGACTTTTTTCGTCCATACGTAATCAACATGACCACAGCCATGATTGCCACTATGGTGACCAGACTGTGAAGTGGACCTGCATGACCGAGAAATACTTCGATTACATCGGGAGCAAGAGCACCTGCAACAACTAGTCGATACGCAAACTTCTTATCGTGGAATACAAACCAAATGGTTGCAATGGATGTGCCGATAAACCAAAAGAACATGACTTCCTAAAATACGATAAAGCTGCCGCAATGCGGGCATTCAGGAAACTCATCTACAGGCATGGCGCGCATTGAGTTGATTTCGCCTTGAGAGATGTCGAGGTGGCACGAACCACATGTTGGCCCAGTCAAACGGCACACTGCCCCATCGGGGCGATGTTTGCGTTTTGCCTCATATGTAGACATCAAAGACTGCGGAACCACTAACGCTTGAGCGCTTCGCTGTTCTGTGAGTGCAGCGATCTCGGCATCAATCTTTTGTTTTGCCGAACTGAGCGCCATGGTTGCAGAGGCCAAGGTGCTTTTGGCGCTTGTTTGTAAAGGATTGAGTTCGCTCTTTCTTTGTTCCGAAGCCTCAACGACACCCATGAGCTCAAGCTCGCGGTCATCAAGGGCGCTACGTTCGGCTGTCACTGTTGCAATCTCATGCTGCAGTGCTTCAGCTTCGCGTGGCGCGATAACGGTCTTCAGCTGCTTATTCAGCTTGATCAACTTGTCATCGTGTTCGTGTGACAAACGATCAACTTTCGTGATTTCAGCATTCGCCGCAACAATTTCTGCATCGCAAGTGGCAATTTGTGAATCAATTTCAGCGAGTGCTTTCTTTGCCGCATCGCGGTCAATGGTTTCCCGCAAATGACTTACACGATGCTTCGCTTGTGAAATTGCAATGTCTGTTGTCTGAACTGCGAGGAGATCTGACAACACCGTCATCATTAACCTGCGACAGTCGTAACAGCAGAAGGTGGCAGACCATCTGCGCAGTTGTACACCCAGTAAGCGCCGATTGGCACAGTGTGTACTGGTCCGGCCGGATAGCGGTCTTTGATGTACTGCTTGCTTGGCGGCACACTCGATACAACAGCACCAGGAATGGTGGTCGTTGTTGTGGTGGTGGTGCTTGAAGTTGTAACAACAGGCAGCGCTGGCGGTTCAACCAGGTTCACCACAACGGTGTTGTTCGGCACAACAGGAACCGTAGTCGTATTCTTCCCCTTCGCCTGCGTTGTCGTTGGCGCTGGAATAGTTCCCGCCACCACTTGAGCCAAGCACTCATTACCCGGCAAGTAGATGCGTTGTGGAGAGACATCTGCACGCGCTTCGGTAGCAGTTGCCGGCGGCGGAGCTGGCCAATCTGAGAGTTCATTTACGGGAATGTTGCCAAGCGCTTCATCCATCATTTGCTTCCAAATGCGGGCTGGGTACATGGCGCCTTGAATACGCGCGTATCCATCTGCTTTCACAAACTCGGGAATGTTGACCATCGGCGTATATGCGCGTGGGTCACCAACCCACACCGCAGTCGTCAGTTCACGCGTGAAGCCAACGAACCATGCGTTCGTGTTGTCGTCTTGGGTTCCCGTTTTTCCTGCTGCAGGGCGACCGCCCTCTAGTTGCGTTCGTCGTGCAGTACCAAACTTCAGAACACCCTTCAACGCGTCCACCGAATGCAATGCCGATGCTTCCGACAACGCCTGGTCGGGATTCAATTCATGTTGGTAGATGACACCCGTTGAGTCTTCAATCTTTTCGACGAAGTAAGGCTCATGGTGAACACCCAAGTTGGCAATAGTTTGAGCGCCCGATGCCATGTCGAGTGGGCTCATTTCATTTGCACCTGTAGAAAGCGATGCATATGGCTTAATGAGATTCAAGCGTTCAGCGTCTGTACCCCATTCAGGTTTTGGCATGAAGTCCGAACTCATCATTCCGTACATCAACGCAACAACTTTGTCGAGACCAACAACTTGGGCAAGACGTGCGTACGCACAGTTGATCGACAGCGCAGTCATTGTGCGCAGGTTTGATACTGGCTGACTCACACCATTTGAAATAAGGAACGTTGGTTCTTCGTCATTTCCTGGGTTTGGCAAAGTGCAAGGAAGCGTTCCATCAATCACGTCGTCTGGCAACAGTCCAGCTTCCATTGCTGCCGCAAGAATAAACATCTTCACACTTGAGCCCGTTTGACGGCGACGCATGGCAACGTTTACTTCACTTACCAAGAAGTCGCGACCACCAACCATGGCCCGCACACCACCGGTTGCATTATCAATCGTGACTACTGCTGCCTGAATGTTTGCGGAGTTGTCTGGCATTTGTTCAAGCGCTGCTTTTTCGGCTGCAGCCTGTGCACCTTTATCAAGCGTGGTGTAAATGCGAAGCCCACCGTAAAACAATTTCTTGTAACGCTCTTCGTATGTCACGCCAAGAATGTCTGAGCGATTTAACAGATAGTCACGAACCGCTTCGGAGAAATAGGTGCGACCCGTATCTGTTGCACGAGAAATTTCGCGACGATTGTCAGGAATAGGGCAATCTGCATCCTCTACCGTGCGCAACCGAGGATTCTCCCAACCCTTGCACGCAATGGTGGCTTGCTCAGGAGTCATCTCTTCAACTTCAACTAAACGACTCAGCACTTGTTTGTATCGGTATCGAGATGCGTCAGGTTTGGTAAATGGATCGCGGGACGAGGGAGCCTGCACCATGCCAGCGAGGAAGGCTCCTTGGTTTTGAGATAGGCCTTGCACCGAAGTTCCGAAATACACCTCGGCTGCAGCCTGCAACCCGAAGGCGTTGTTACCAAAAAACACGGTGTTGAGATATCGCTCAAGGATCTCTTCTTTGGATAACTGCTTTTCCAACATCACTGCTCCGCGAATTTGCAGAAGCTTCAAACGACTTCCTGAGATTTTTCCGCCAAGCAGTTCGTTCTTAATGACCTGCTGCGTGATAGTTGAAGCGCCTTGCCTGCCGCCACCCTGCGAATTTGCCAGCAGTGCTCTTCCAACTGCCCTCAAGTTCACACCGTCGTGCTCATAGAACACCGAGTCTTCAACAGCAATGAATGCGTTCCGCACTGGTTCAGGAACCGCCGAAATTGGGGTCTGTTGTGTGTTCTTTACTTGGAACACGCCAACCTGCTGCCCGTTGACATCGAGCAAAATACTGCGCTGCGCTAACCCTGAAAACTGCGACAGGGCAACCGGTTTCTCACTATGTGCGTTCAGGATCCCCCAGGCCTGTGGAGCCATGGCCGTAATGATGGCTGTGATCGCAAGTGCTCCGGCGAGCATGGTGATCAACAGGCGGATACTCAACCTCAAG
>JBJOOQ010000023.1:0-17411 GCA_046051205.1 Actinomycetota bacterium | reverse complement strand
ATGCGGTCTCAGCGCTGAGCAACAAAGAGCCATTCGCAGGTTTCGTGTCACGGTTGAAGGCGCTGCAAAGTGAACTTGAAGACCTTTCCGCAGACATTCGAGATGAAGCGGATTCGATCGAAGAGAATCCGTCACGACTCGATGAAGTTCGTCAGCGTCGGCAGTTGCTTGTTGACTTAAGGCGCAAGTATGGCGATTCGCTCGAGGAAGTTATTGCCTTTGGAGAGGAAAGCGCAGTGCGACTTGCGGAGTTGGAGTCCTTTGAAGCGCGCGCAGCAACTCTTGACCAGGAACGAGCAGTTGCAGTGCGCAAACTTGAAGCCGCTCAAGCGGCAGTTGGCAAGGCTCGGCGAGAGTGGCTGCCAACCCAGGTTCTCCGGTTATGCCGTTGACCAAAGTTGCTTCAGGTGGCGAACTTGCCCGAACCATGTTGGCCCTTCGCTTGGTGTTGTCATCGGGGCCAAACACGCTGGTATTCGACGAAGTTGATGCTGGAATTGGTGGAGAAGCCGCTGTGGCGGTTGCTCAGGCACTTGCGTTACTTGGCAAGCGTCATCAAGTTCTGGTGGTAACTCACTTGCCTCAGGTTGCCGCAGCAGGACATGCCCATATTCAGGTTTCCAAGTCGGTGCGCAATGGCAAGACGTATGCACAGGCTGCAACGTTGAGTGAAGAAGAGCGAATCGCCGAGATCGCCCGAATGCTTTCTGGAGGAGTTGCCGAGGCAACAGCGCTGGAACATGCTCGTGAATTGTTACGAGACAGTCATAAATCCGATGCCAATAGTCAGGCATCCCCTAAGCGTTCTCGGCGGTAGGCCTCAACAGGTTATGCTTATCTCCCGTCGTGAGGTAAACGGTTCCTCGACAGAACCTAGAGAGCGGACGGAGAGCAAAAATGCCAAAGCACGTGTTCGTGACAGGTGGCGTTGCTAGCTCCCTGGGAAAAGGTTTGACCGCTTCTTCACTTGGAAGATTGTTGAAGATGCGCGGTTTGCGCGTGACAATGCAAAAACTGGATCCGTACATCAACGTCGATCCGGGAACCATGAATCCGTTCGAACACGGTGAAGTGTTCGTAACCGATGACGGTGGAGAAACAGACTTAGATCTTGGTCACTATGAGCGCTTCATCGATGAAAATCTATCGCGTTCATCAAATGCAACAACAGGCAGTATTTATCAGGCTGTTCTTGCAGCCGAGCGCAGAGGGGACTACCTCGGGCGCACCGTTCAGGTAATTCCACACGTAACGGACGAGATTCGCCGCCGAATTAAGCGCCTAGCAACCGACGACATCGATGTAGTGATCACCGAAATTGGTGGAACTGTTGGCGACATTGAAATTTTGCCGTTCCTCGAAGCTGTGCGTCAGTTCCGAAATGAAGTTGGTCGCGACAACGTGTGTTACGTGCATGTCACCTTGGTTCCGTTTATCGGCCCAAGCGGCGAGCAGAAGACAAAGCCAACGCAACACAGCGTCACGGAACTTCGTTCGCGCGGTATTCAGCCAGACATCATCGTGTGTCGAAGCGATGAGCCAATTAGCGATCAGTTGAAGCGTAAAATTTCTAACCAATGCGACGTGGATCAAAAGAACGTCATCAATGCAGCTGACGCGCGCAACATTTACGAGTTGCCACTTATTCTGCATGACGAAGGTCTTGACACTCAGATTTGTGATGTCTTGCGTATTGATGCGCCACTTGATCTCACCCCTTGGCGTGAAGTTGTTGCTCGTGTAGAGGCATCAACAGCACCGGTTCGTATCGGTCTCATTGGTAAATATGTTGAACTCCATGACGCGTATCTTTCGGTTGTTGAAAGTTTGAAGCACGCAGGTTTCCATCACGCTGCCAATGTTGAGATCGTCTGGATTCAGGCTGAAAACGTTGAAGGTCTTCTTGCCGAAGAGCAATTGGCAACTCTTGATGGCATTGTCATTCCGGGTGGTTTTGGCGCTCGCGGTGTTGAAGGCAAGATCCGTGCTGCACAATACGCTCGCGAACATGACGTTCCGTGCCTTGGGTTGTGTTTGGGTATGCAAGTGATGACCATCGAGTTTGCTCGTCACGTTCTTGGACTTACTGATGCACATTCGACAGAGTTCGATCCGACAACGCAGAACCCAGTCATCGACTTGATGATCGATCAGCGAGATGTCACAGACATGGGCGGAACTATGCGCCTTGGTGCTTACTACGCACAGCTTGAGCCAGGAACCAAGGTTGCTGCTGCATATGGAGAGTCAGTGGTCAGCGAGCGCCATCGTCACCGTTACGAATTCAACTCCACGTACCGTGCTCGTTTCGAAGAGTCTGGGTTTGTGTGCAGCGGTTCATCGCCTGACCGCAGACTTGTTGAATTCATTGAGATGTCCGATCATCCGTTCTGGGTGGGTACTCAGGCACATCCCGAATTCAAGAGTCGTCCCGATCGACCACACCCATTGTTCCGCGAACTCATTGGCGCATCGCTGCAACATCGAGTAGTGAGATTGCAAAATACAGCAGCAGTTGCTGAATCAACTACAGCGCCATCAATTCGCGCATAACGAGTTGCCAATGTCGTCGCTGACATACAGCGAGCGTTTTCTCACCTGGATGACCATTGAGCAGGGAAGATCGCCGCGCACGATTGAGGCGTATCGGCGGGATCTTCTTCGTTATGAGTCTTTTCTTGAAACGAAGAGTTGTGATGTCATTTCTGCACAGTCGCCGGTAATCGAGCAGTTCATAGCTTCGCTTCGTGCGGAGGGTAAGGCCGCAAAGAGCGTTGCCCGAATGTATGCAGCAGTGCGAATGATGCACCGGTATCTCGTTGAAGAGCGCATACGGCCAGATAACCCAACTTCTGGGGTTGATGGGGTGAAAGTGCCAAGTGGTATCCCCAAAGCGCTGAGTGAAGACGAGGTGGCGCGGATTTTGGCTGCGGCCACCGGAGTGGATTCATTTGCGTTGCGCGACCGTGCGTTGCTTGAGTTTCTCTATGCAACCGGAGCACGAATTTCAGAAGCGTGCGGACTTTCGCTTTCTGATCTGGATATGGAATCTCAGTTGGTGCGGCTGTTTGGTAAAGGTTCAAAAGAGCGAATCGTTCCGTTTGGCAGCCACGCAAAGGCGGCTTTAGAAGAATGGCTTGGTGCCGGTGGGCGAACGATGTTGGTGCCTGAGCAATGGGCGAAGCGTGATCATGCCGATGCGGTGTTTCTTGGTGCACGCGGTACTCGGCTCAGTCGTCAAGCTGCGTGGGGAATTGTTCGAAAGTATGCCCAGATTGCTGGAGTGGGCGATGAAGTTTCGCCTCACGTTCTGCGCCATTCGTGTGCAACGCATATGTTGATCCATGGTGCCGATTTGCGAATAGTGCAGGAGTTGCTCGGCCACGCATCGGTAAGCACCACCCAGGTGTACACGCGAGTTGATAATGAAGTGCTGTTCGACATGTACAAGGATTCTCATCCGCGAGCCCGTATTGGCTTTTCTGGAGCGAAAGCATGAGGCACTTGACGCATCTTGTGAAGCGGTTCGTATCTTCATGGTCACGCAAAGATGTCACCGAAGACGAACTGAACATGGTTCGTTCAACGCTTACGGCAAGTGAATTCAATTTGTGGAATCAATTCAGCATCGCCGATCGTCGTCACAGCGTGGAGGTTGCACAAAGATTCGCTGTGTTGCTTCCGAAAGCTTCTCGTGACTGTATAGCTGGTGTGCTGATGCATGACATCGGAAAAACTCAAAGCAACCTGTCAACGCTGATGCGGGTTTGTGCAACCTTGGTCGGGCCGCGAACAAAACGATTTGCGCTGTATCACCAACACGAAGAAATTGGCATCACCATGCTTCGACACGCAGGATCACACGCTGATGTGATTGCAGTGCTAAGTCAAACGTGTGATGCAGAAGTGGCCGCCGCGTTTCGCTCGGCCGACAATATTTAGCGAGGGTAGAACCCAATTGCGTTATGTGCACGAGCAAGAGTTGCCTGGGCGACAGCGCCAGCTTTTTCGGCACCAATTCGTAACAGGCGACCAAGTTCGGCTTTGTCATTCATGAGCTCTGTGTATCGCGCTTGAATTGGTGTGAGCATCGCTGCAACTGCGGCTCCGCAGTCACTCTTGAGCACACCATACTGCGTGTACTGATCGGCAAGTTGTTGGGGCGACGTTCCCGTCACGGCACTCAATATGTCGAGCAGATTCGCAATTCCTGGTTTTTCTTCACGGTCATAGCGAACTTCATTTTCAGAGTCTGTAACAGCTCGTTTGAACTTCTTCTCAATAGCCGCAGGTGCGTCGAGCAAGTAGACACATCCCGCATCTGTTTCAGATGACTTCGACATTTTCGATGTTGGGTCAAGCAAATCCATGACGCGCGCACCTGCAGGTGGTGTGACTGCCTTTGGCAAGACAAACGTGTCTCCAAAGCGATGATTGAATCGCACAGCAATGTCTCGGGTGATCTCAATGTGCTGACGCTGATCATCGCCAACTGGCACTTCGGCTGCGTCGTACAACAAGATGTCGGCTGCTTGTAGTGCCGGGTATGTAAAGAGCCCGGCAGAGACAAAGTCGGCTTCGCGTTTGGCTGATTTGTCCTTGAACTGAGTCATTCTGCTCAATTCGCCAAAACTCACCGTGCATTCCATGATCCATCCCAACTGCGAATGCTCTGGAACATGTGATTGAACAAATACTGTTGCGACTTGCGGGTCTAGGCCGACTGCGAAGAGCATTGCGGCAAGCTCCACGGTGTTCTTGCCGAGCACGCCAGGCTTGTCGGTGATGGTGAGGGCATGGAGGTCGACAATGCCATGGAACACATCGTTGTGATGTTGCCCGGAGACCCAGTTGCGGAGAGCGCCTAAATAGTTGCCCAGGTGAACATCGCCAGTCGGCTGAATGCAAGAAAGTACGCGAGCCACGGTGCAACGCTAGTGCAAGTGGCTTAACGGGCTCAGGACATTTCGGCTCGGTGAACTAATCTCTAGCCATGGCTTATGAGGTAGCGACCCCGGTTTATGACGGTCCATTCGACCTTCTGTTGCACCTCATTTTGAAAGAAGAAGTAGATATCCATGAGGTTTCCCTGACCCGCATCGTTGAGGCGTACCTCGAAGAGATTCAGCGCATGCAAATGCTTGATCTCGATGTCGCAACAGAGTTTTTGCTCATCGCATCAACGCTTGTCGAACTGAAAACTCGCCGTTTGCTTCCTGGCCGCGACGACATGGATCTGGACGAAGAGTTGGCCCTGTGGTCAGAACGCGACCTATTGCTGGCGCGCCTGCTTGATTGCAAGACCTTCAAGGATGTGGCTGCCGTATTCAGTCACTTAACAGAACGGGCAAATCTGAGTTTTCCTCGCCGCTCAGGGCCAGACGAGCGCTTCGCCGATTTGCTTCCCGACATGCTCGATGGTGTAACTCCAGCTCGACTGCAACGTGCGTATCTGCGCGTAATCCAGCCGAAACCACCAACATCTATCGATCTGTTCCACGTTGCTCCGATTCGCGCAAGTGTTGCTGATGCGCTGATGGAAATGCTCGAAACTCTTCCAAAGTTGGGCAAGGTGACCTTTCGGCAGATCACCGAAGCAATTCATGATCGCATCGAAGTCGTGGTGCGGTTCCTCGCAATTCTCGAGTTGTACAAACAAGGTCGCGTGACGCTTGAACAGTCAGATCGTTTTGGAGACATTGAAGTGCAATGGACTGCAGGGGATGACACAGGATTCGTCGCGGCTCTACAAATTGATGACTACGAAGGATGACAAAGAGGAATTCATGAGCGAAGAAAATATTTCGGCGGAATCTGTTCGTGCATTGGAAGCAATCCTGCTCGTTGCCATGGAGCCCGTTGATCCGACTCTGCTTTCTCAACTACTTGAAATTTCAGTTGCTTCTGTAGATGGGCTGTGTGAGCGACTTGCCGCAGCGTATGAGGAAGCGGGTCATGGCTTCCAATTAGTCAAGGTTGCCGGTGGCTACCGATTCCAGTCGCATCACGATGTGGCTTCTTACGTAGAACGTTTTGTGCTGGACAGCCAGCAGGCACGCATTTCATCTGCAGCGCTCGAGACGCTTGCGATCATTGCGTACAAGCAACCAATTTCGCGCGGTCAAGTTGCAGCAATCCGAGGAGTGGATCCAGACGCGGTAATGCGTACTTTGCAAGCTCGTGGATACATCACCGAGACATCGCGCGATGATGGTCCGGGCCAAGCAGTCTTGTTCGGAACTACTTCGCTTTTTCTGGAGCGTCTAGGTATTGAGTCACTGTCGGCTCTACCACCAATTGCCGATTTTGTTCCTGATGCTGCAGTTGTTGAAGCACTCGAACAAGGTTTGCGAATCGCGCCACCTGCGCAATGATCGACGAGGGCGAGCGTTTACAGAAAGTTCTCGCTCAGCGGGGGTGGGGAAGTCGAAGGGCATGCGAAGAGATCATCGCCGAAGGCCGTGTAACAGTCAACGGAGAAATTGCGGTTCTCGGTCGTCGCGTCAATGTTGATGTAGACAGTGTTGAAATTGATGGAGCGCCAGTTGGTGTTCGACCGGATTTGGTGTACTACTTGCTCAACAAACCAGTTGATGTCATCAGTACAGCAATTGATACCCACGATAGGGAAACCGTTGTTGACCTCGTTCCGGCCGAACCACGCGTGTATCCAGTTGGGCGCTTAGACGGCGACTCGGAGGGATTGCTGCTCATCACCAATGATGGAGAACTAACGAACCGCATCACGCACCCGAAGTACGGTCTTGAAAAGGAGTATTTGGTTCAAGTTGATGTCACTTCGGCAGATGTCAGTGATGTGGCCATTCATCGTTTACGAAGTGGCATTGAACTGGAAGATGGATTAACTGCGCCAGCAGAGGTGAGCAGGCTGCAAGAGGGCGTCCTAAAAATGGTCATTCATGAAGGGAAGAATCGCCAGATTCGACGCATGTGTGATGCCGTTGGATATCCAGTGATTCGGCTTGTTCGTACGCGCATCGGCCCGATCATGGACAAGAAACTTGCTCCCGGGCAATGGCGTAACCTCACACAGGCTGAAGTCAAACTCTTAATAGAGGCAGTCACCGAGTAGTGCTCGGTTACGATATTTCTCTGTGAAACAGCGTCGAGCAAACATTTTCGGGCTTGGGCTGATTGGCGGTTCACTTGCCGCGGCGCTTACGGCGCGAGGTTGGCATGTAACGGGAAACGATTTACATCCAGATACCGAAGAGGAAGCTCTTCGTTTAGGACTGGTCGCCGCACGAGGTATCGACGCCGACGCAGAGTTGTCATTCGTTGCCACTCCGGTTTCTTCGGTTGCCGATCAAGTCAGGCGTGCTCTTGAAACAACACAGGGGCTTGTTACCGATGTCGGCGGTGTGAAGGCGCACATTGTTCGCGAGATCACTGACCCACGTTTCGTAGCTGGTCACCCAATGGCTGGTAGCGAGCTCGTCGGTCTTGCTGGCGCAGATGCATCTTTGTTTGAAGGTGCGGTGTGGGTATTGACGCCGTCTGAAAACACTCCTGACGCCAACTTCGCACACGTCGCTCAAGTTGTAAAAGAACTTGGTGCCGAATTCGTCGTGCTTAGTGCAGAGCGTCACGACCAACTCGTTGCCATTGTTAGCCATTTGCCTCATCTCACTGCAGCAACGTTGATGTCGCTGGCAAATGATCACGCCGAAGAACACGTAGCGGTATTGCGTTTGGCTGCAGGTGGATTCCGTGACATGACTCGTGTGGCATCGGGGCACCCTGCAATTTGGCTTGATGTATGCAAGGAGAATCGCGAAGCAATCGTTGGCGCGCTCGACGGAATGATCAGTGGTTTGCAGGCAATGCGAGTGATTGTGGATGAAGGCAAAACCGATGAACTCAAGCAGCGTTTGCAAACTGCTCGTGTAGCGCGCGCCAATCTGCCAGGACGCGTAAGCAATTTGCTCGACGTAGTTGAAGTTCGCGTTCCAATTCCTGACCGTGCTGGCGCAGCCGCAGAGATTTTCTCATTGGCTGCCGAGTTGGGTGTGAACACCGCAAACTTTGAAGTTGCACACTCGGTGGAAGGCGATCGAGGAATATTGGTTCTGGTCATCGATCGAGCAAGCCAAGATGTGTTCAAGGGTGGATTGATCGCGCGAGGGTTTCGTCCATCGATTCAGCAATTGACATGAGTGGAAGTCAACCTCATTCGGTAACACCTCTGCGAGCACAACTTAATACAACGGTTCGCGTTCCTGGCTCGAAAAGTGTTGCGGCTCGAGCACTCGTGTGCGCAGCGCTGGCTACGGGAAAGAGTTCAGTTAGCAACTTGCCAACCGGTGACGACACAGTGTCCATGCTCGCAGGGCTGTCGTTGCTTGGTGCGCAGATTGAAACGCATGGCAATACAGCAGAATTCGCGTCAGGTATCGATGTTGATCAGGCGTCTTCAATTGTTGTCGACGCTCGTCTGGCTGGAACTACCGCTCGGTTCCTTACCGCAGTGAGTGCCTTGCGTGCAGGAGAGGTAGTCATCACGGGCGAAGATTCTCTGCGTAAACGACCAATGCACGATTTGCACCAAGCGCTGAGTGATATCGGGCTTGATGTTTCTCCACTAAACGGAGCTGGCGTTCTTCCGGTTGCTGTGAAACGTGGTGAACAGAAAAGTGAACGCATTCGTATTGCTGCAATAACATCAAGCCAGTTCACAACGGCGCTTATGCTCATTGCCCCAAAGCTTTCCCGCGGCCTTGCAATTGTCACCGAAGGTGAAGTGGTGTCGCAGTCATACATAGAGATGACAATTGGTGTTCAGCACAGTTTTGGAGTGACACCAATCGAGCATGGCGAACACATATTTCGTTATGACTCAGGTGATTATGTTGGTGCTCAATACGAAGTCGAACCCGACGCATCTTCAGCTTCTTATCCACTTGCGGCCGCAGCAATTGCTGGTGGGCGAGTGGTGGTGTCGGGGCTCGGGCGTTCCTCATTGCAGGGAGATGCCAAATTTGCAGATGTTTTGGTTCGCATGGGTTGTTCAATTGAGGTCGTTGGTGACGATGTGGTTCTGTCGCGACCACAAGACCGTCTGTTGCAGGGCGTGACAATCGATATGCGCGATATGTCCGACTTGGTGCCATCGCTTGCGGTTGTCGCGGCGTTTGCACAAACCGCAACCACAATCAACGGGGTTGGTTTCATTCGCAAGAAGGAAAGCGATCGAATAGGCGATCTTGCCCATGAACTTCGCGAACTCGGTGTGCAGGTAGATGAATTGGCTGATGGGCTGACGGTGCACCCATCGAAGCCTCATGGCGGCATAGTAAACACCCATCATGATCATCGACTCGCCATGTCACTTGCATTGATCGGTTTGGTGACACCAGGGGTAGTCATCAATGATCCAATGGTGGTCACAAAGAGTTGGCCGGAGTATTGGACCATGCTGGGAGCCCTGCAATGAGCGTGCTTCGCCCAGACGGAATCGATGTAGCGCTTGTCATACGTCTGAGTCCGAAACACCCGCGCTTCACAGAAATTCAATCACGGCATCAAGCAGCTATCGCTGAGGGCAATCCCAGTTATCGCGATCCAGCATCTGGTCTCACCGTGATGACCTCAAAATTTTTGGCCGATCGTGGTTATTGCTGTTTGAGTGGGTGTCGTCACTGCCCGTTCGAACAGGCTCAATGAACTAGATTGGCGGCAAGTAATCGCCTGTAGTGAGGGAGCAATTTTGAGCGAGATCCGTGAAATCATGACTTGGGACATCTTCGGAGTGGCGAGTCGAGAACTCGCCATCAAGGTTGCTGAAAGCGGATACGAGCCAGACATCATTTTGGCAATTGCGCGTGGCGGATTGCTTTCAGCTGGCGCACTCGGATATGCGTTGTCGGTGAAGAACACCTACACCATGAACGTTGAGTTCTATACCGGTGTAAATGAGCGCTTGGCAGTGCCCATGATTCTTCCACCGGTTCCAAGTTTGGTTGACCTGAAGGATTCAAAAGTTCTCATCGTCGATGACGTTGCCGATACTGGGCACACGCTCAAGCATGTGCTGGAGTTCTGCAAAGGCCAACTCGCAGACACACGCTTGGCGGTGCTGTATGAAAAGTCGCAATCGATCGTGAAGTGCGATTACGTATGGAAATACACCGACGAATGGATCAATTTCCCATGGAGCGATAAAGATCCAGTCGCCAAGCGTAAGTGGAGCGTCAAAGACGCCTGATATCAGCCTGCGAAGGTGATGTCAGGGTTAAGGAACTCGTTGTTCACGATGTCGCTTGCTGCGATATCGGCAATTTCCAAGCCTTGTTCGCGCAAGACCGGTGTTGCCTTTCCGATGAAGTCGTTCACACGTGTTTCTTCAAGATCACCAAAGGTTGGCGTGTCGCCGTTGCCAATGATGTTGAGATTGCGCATCTGTTCGACGCCGTTTGCCAAGTCACCATCGGACTGTGTCCACCAGCTGTCATAAGCAACAACAGCAGCCTTGATGATTGCGTTCGCGCGATCTGGTGCGGCTATGAAGTCCAATTGGGCCTGTTGCAACATCGGTACAAGCAATTCCAGGCACGGACGCAACTCTTCCAACTTGTCTGCTCGCAGAGCCAAGTTTTGTGGATACGAGTTCCAACCCAAATCGTGAATCAATGTGTACGCAACGTTGACAGCACCGGTTTCTAAATTTGCGTACTTGTATGGCTCTGATGTGGCAAAACCTTGATGCGCTGCATCTTCGGTAGCGAGGAGCAAGTTGCCCTTGTAGTTGCTATCAATCTGATCCTTGGACAAAATGCCCTGTGCTACGAAATAACGGGTCCATGCTGGGTCGCCGTAGACGTAAATCGACTTCACTTCCTTTGCAGCGTCAGCAAGTGTGAGAGCGGTTGGGTGTTTTGCTCCGTCCCACAACACCACCTGGGGGTTGATGTTCAACGCGTTAAACACGGCAATCGTTGGCGCATCTACGTAGCGAGTGATAGCGACATCCGTACCGACGTAGCCGAGTGTGATGGCATCGTCCGAATACATCGCGGTTACAACTGGGGTCTGAAGGAACGGTCCACCAGCGCGAATTTCAAGTTGTACGCCCTGATCAACACCTTGCGCTGTGAGAGTTCCAACTGTTGCGCCAGTGTCTTTGGATGAAATTGCATCCGCACCAAGCAACTCATACACACCACCATGCTCCGATTGAGGGAACCAGTCGGTTTGAACAACAACTTTCTCTGGGCAAATGCCAGCTAGTGCACCTGTTTGCGGAGTTGCTGGAGCAGAGTCGCTCTCTCCAGAACTTCCACATGAAGTGGAAATGAGGGCTACTGCGGTGAGCGCACACGCAGAGCGAAGGACGGATGACAATTTCATAGGGTCTCCAGTTTGTAGTTTGTGATTGCTTAACGTGTTACCGATTCGTGCCATCTTCCGATGACAATTCGATTCAACACGCCGAAGCAAACAAAGAGTATAAGACCTAAACCGGTCGCGAACAATGCTGTGATGAACATTGGTCCAGATAAATTATTCAGGAAGAAAAATGTGATTAATTGCCCTAGGCCAGGGTCACCCTTGGTGAAGAAGAAGTCACCAACAATGGCTCCAATCACTGCTAAGCCAGCGGCAACCCTCAGCCCAGTAAAGATCGCTGGTGATGCTGCTGGAAGCTGCAATTTGCGTAATACGACCAAGCGTGAACTGTTTTGAAGGCGGAATAGGTCGTGCAATGAGGGGTGCACTGACTGAATGCCGAACAAGGTATTCGACACAATAGGAAAGATCGAGATAATGACGGTGACGGTGACGCGCGCAGTGAAATTTGCGCCAATCAGCCGAATCATGAGTGGAACGATTGCGATGATTGGTGTCACCTGAAGTGCAATGAGGTGAGGCCAGAGTGATCGTTCGATCCATTTTGCCTGTGACATGGCAATTCCAATGATGATTCCAAGGAACGCAGACAATGCGAGCCCGGTGAATGCAGTTCGGGTGCTGATAAGTAATGCAGTGAAGATTCGATCACGTATTGGCCCGTGAAAGTCTTCAAACAGACGATGCGGAGGCGGAATGATCATCGGCTTTCCCGATGCAGGTGAGAAGTTGTTATGCAGTGAATAGGCAACCACGTACCACAGTGCAATGAACACAAGGAAAACTGCAATCGGTCCAACTGCATTGATGAGTTTTGCTTTCATGATGCAATTAACCCACGGAGAGATTGAGCAATTTCGCCAGATAACCTTGCAAACTCAGGTGAGTAGCGCAGGTCTTGCTGACGGTCGGGGCCAAATGGAATCGCGAACTCCTGAACAATGGTTCCTGGACGAGGCGACATCACGAGCACTCGATGTGACAAGAAAACTGCTTCTGCAATGGAGTGCGTGACGAACAACGATGCTGCGTTCCTCGTGCTCAGCATGGTTCGAAGTTCAATGTTCAAACGTTCGCGCGAAAACTCATCGAGTGCGGCGAATGGTTCATCAAAAAGATACAAATCGGGTTCGCATACCAGTGATCGAGCAAGCGAGGTTCGCATTTTCATGCCACCGGACAGTTGTCGTGGAAGTTTTTCGGCACTATCGAGAAGCCCCACCAATGCGAGCACGCTGTTGGTGCGCTCTTCGATTTCCGATTTCTCTAGTTTTTGCAATTCAAGGTTGAGCGAAACGTTTCTGCGAACCGATCTCCACGGCAAGAGTGTTGAATCTTGAAATACAAATTGCACAGTTCCTGTGCGAGCGATGCTGCCTGAAGTTGGAGCAATGAGCCCGCTTGCCAAACGAAGAAGCGTAGATTTGCCACAACCGCTCGGCCCCACGATCGACACAAACTCACCGGCCGCAACACTCACGTTGGTGTTGTGGAGTGCATCTGTCCCGTCGGGAAATGTCAGATCTACTGCCTGAGATGTAAAGACTGGGCTCACCAAATACCGCGATCAATCATCACGTCTTTAAGCACCTGAGGGCGGTCTGTCATGATGCCATCAACACCAAGGTCAAACAATTGATGCATCTCAGATGGGTCGTCAATTGTCCACACATGAACCTTGAGACCTGAATCATGGGCTTCGTCAACAAATTTTCTATCGGTGATGGTGAGTGGGCCTTGTTTGTGTGGCACCTGGGCTGCATATGCGCCAGGAAAACTGCGGGCTGGCCCAACCCAACTGCGAACCCGCAACTTTGCGACTTCTCGTGGTCCAAGTGAAGTGCACAGAGAAGGTCCAAATGTTTCACGCAATGTCGCAAGTCGCTTATCGCTAAATGAGCCAACGCAGACGCGATCGAGGATGCCAGGCCCGCGAAGAGCAGCGGTTAATGGAAGTAGAGCAGTGTCGGCTTTGCAGTCGATATTGACCATTGCATTCGGCCATGCATTGAAGATTTCTTGCATGAGTGGTATCGGCTCAAGACCATTGATGCGAAAGTGCTTCACTTCGTCATACGTCATCTCGCTGATCAACCCAGGTTGACCACATGTGCGCAACAGATCATCATCATGGAAAGCGAGCAGCACGCCATCTTTGGTGGAGTGCACATCGGTTTCGATGTATCGGTAGCCCAAGTCCATTGCTCGCTGAAACGCTGGCATGGTGTTCTCTGGAGCGTCACTCGCCCCGCCACGATGGGCAAAAGCGACGGCCTTAGTGGACTGCACGTATGGATGGGTCATGACGAAAAGCTAAATGCTTCGTCCAGACTTTGCCCAGTACTCGTCTTTCAATAGACGCTTGTACAACTTTCCTGTTGGGTGTCGTGGAAGCTCTTCACGGAAATCGACCGTGCGAGGGCACTTGAAATCGGCGAGTGACTCTTTGCAGAATGCGATCAGGCGCTTGCTCAGTTCGCTTCGCTCGGCATCGTTTGTAGGCATGGCGACTGGTTGCACAACTGCTTTCACTTCTTCGCCAAATTCGTCGTTGGGAACCCCAAAAACTGCAACGTCGACAACATCTGGGTGATTGACCAAAACGTTTTCCGCTTCTTGTGGGTAAATGTTTACTCCACCTGAAATGATCATGTACGCCTTGCGGTCTGTGAGGTACAAAAACTTGTCGTCATCGATGTATCCGATGTCGCCAAGTGTTGACCATCCGCGTCCAAGCGGGTCACGCGATGCTTTCGTCTTTTCCGGATCATTGTGATATTCGAAATTGGCATTGCTCTCGAAATACACCGTTCCTGTTTCGCCTACCGGAAGGACCATTCCTTCATCGTCCAAGATGTGGATCGTTGCGTTTAGCGCAACACCAACCGTTCCAGGGTGCGCAAGCCATTGCTCGGTATTGCAATACACAAAGCCATTGCCTTCGCTTCCGGCGTAGTACTCATGGATGACTGGGCCGAACCAATTGATCATTTGACGCTTCACTTCTACAGGGCATGGTGCAGCAGCATGGAACACACACGTCAAGGTTGAGACGTCGTACTTGCTTCGAATTTCTGGCGCGAGTTTGAGCATTCGCACGAACATGGTTGGAACAGTTTGTGTGTGGGTCACCTTGTAGCGCTCGATGCAGTGCAGGAACTCCTCAGCATCAAAATGGTTCATCACGACTGACGTGCCGCCTGTGCGATGAACTGACATGTTCCAACGAAGCGGAGCAGCGTGATACAGCGGTGCGGGAGAGAGGTAGACAACATCTTCGTTGAATGAAAAGAGAAATTGTCCAAGGCCTGTTAAAGCGTTTGGCGTGCCCAGTGGGCTTCGAGCAAACTCCAAACGCACACCTTTTGGTCGCCCAGTAGTTCCGCTGGAGTACAACATGTCGGTGCCATCAATGCGTTCGTTAAGAGGGGTGACTGAACAATGCGCTAGAGCATCTTCAAAGCTCTCATAACCAGAAACGGTTCCGTCAATCATCAATCGCAAGTCAACGCCGGGAGTTGTACTGAGAATCTCTGTTGCTTGATCTGCTTTGTACTTTGACGTGATGTAAGCCTTGGCTCCGCAGTCGTTGATGATGTACGACAGTTCATCTGAAGTGAGTCTGCTTGAGCATGCGGTATAAATCAGTCCCGCGTAATGACAGCCCCAAATGATTTCGAAGTATCGGGGGTGATTTTCGATACAAATCGCAATGTGGTCGCCAACTTGCAAGCCATGGCTGCGAAGCAGGTTGCTGATCTTGTTGGCCGAGTCGTCGAGTTGCTTGTAGGTCAGGATTGACCCGGTTGCTGCGTCGATGACCGCGGGTTTGTTGGGGTTGAGCGCTGCAAAGTGTCCTGGAAACATGTTGGCAACGGTAGTCCGTCTTTCGGACCCATGTCGGGGCGATCGACATTGAGGGTTACAGTTCAGCCGTGCATTTTGAGCGCTTCACTGAACTATTCAGTATCCGCGGAGCGGTTGTGCCCCTTGACGAGGCCCTTGCGCTCATTTGCCACTTTGCCGACGAAGATGTGGAGCCGCAAGCGGTCATTGCAGACCTGGATCATTTGGCATCAACAATGAATGCCACGAGCGCTGTTGAACTGATGGCGGAACTATTCGGACCATCGGGGTTCACCGGAAACTCGTTTGAGTATGACGACCCATACAACTCGTTGATGCACCAGGTGATAGCTAGACGTCTTGGGATTCCGATCACGCTGTGTGCGCTGGCAATAGAAGTTGGCAGAAGAATCGATATCGAAATAGTTGGTATTGGTATGCCTGGACACTTCCTGTGTCGAACTGCGTCGCAGCCAGACCTGAAGTTTTTTGATCCATTCCACTCGCCCCGACCGTTGTCGGCGGAACAGTGCAAGGTGTTGTATGAAAATCTCACCCAGATTGATAATTGGAGTGCGGAATTCCTGGAACCGTCCAGTTCGCGACTCATGGTGATTCGGGTATTGAGCAATTTGAAGTCCATCTACCGAAGGCGCTCAGATGTCGCCAATTTGCGCTGGGTCATGCGTCTTCGATCGGTGATCCCAGAAATTGCAGCGGCTGAATCTGTTGAATTTGCGCAATTAATGCGCCGCTCCAATTAACCGTTCAGGTTCAATCTCAATTAGCGTTTTGGCAGTTCGCACAAGGGGAGTAGCAAATTATGGCCACTGACGTATTGAGTGCAGAAGAGACGCGGGTTGCTGATTTAACTGATCAGCTCATTGCGCAAAATCCACCCGCATCAACTTCCGCTATCGCATTCCTGGGGGCACAGTTCGATTTGGGATTGGCTTGGGTGCATTTCCCAATTGGTCATGGTGGCCTTGATCTCTCACCCAAATTCCAAAAGATTGTGAACGAAAAGATCGCGCGCGCGGGCGGGCCGAACTCATACGCTCGAAACCCAATTGGATATGGAATGTGCGGTCCGACAGTTGTTGAGTGGGGTTCTGATGAGCAGAAGCGTCGTTACTTGCGGCCGTTGTTTACTGGCGAAGAAATTTGGTGTCAGTTGTTTTCTGAACCTGGCTCGGGTTCAGACTTTGCAGGACTTTCTGCAAAGGGTGTGAAAGACGGTGAAGAGTGGATCGTTAACGGTCAGAAAGTGTGGACGACTCTTGCGCATCTTTCCAAGTGGGGTCTCTTGGTGGTACGCACTGACGCCGAGGCCGTAAAGCACGCCGGTCTCACTGCGGTCGTTGTCGACATGCATGGCCCTGGAGTTGAAGTTCGTCCGTTGCGTCAAATGACTGGCGAAGCCGAATTTAACGAGGTCTATTTCACCGATACACGTATTCCTGTTTCGGAAACGTTGGGCAACGTGGGTGATGGTTGGCGCGTGAGTTTGACCACATTGATGAACGAGCGTGTTGCCATTGGTGGCGCTATTCCGCAGAAGGGTTCGGGGCCTATTCGCGAAGCCGTGAAGCTGTGGGAGAAACTTCCAGCCGAACGTAAAGACGCTGCGACAAAAGAGAAACTCATGAAGTTGTGGATCCGTTCTGAAGTTGCTCGTCTTACCAACATTCGTGCAGGTCAGAACCGCAAAGTTGGCGTTCCAGGACCTGAGGGCTCAATTGGAAAGATGGCCAGTGCCGATCTGAACAAAGAGACATACGAGTTCTGCATTGAACTTCTCGGAGCTGAAGGCATGTTGTACGGAAGTTACGAAATGGTTCGTCCAGATTCGGCAATGACCTTTGACTCCATACCGAAGGCGTTCCTACGCGCTCGTGCGAACAGCATTGAAGGTGGAACTTCGGAGGTCATGCGCAATATTCTGGGAGAACGCGTGTTGGGCCTTCCAGGAGATGTGCGCGTAGACCGCGAGATGCCGTGGAGCAAGGTTCCGCGAAACTAGTTAGTCAAGTGACGAAAGAACGTCACTAGCACTCACTAAACGATCGTCCACGCTGGTCGCCGCAGAAACCGGCGCACCAATCATGGTTAACGCTGCAGTTTCAATACCAGATTGCAGTTGGCGAATATTGCGTGGTGGTGGAAAATATTCCTCTTCGCGCGTAATCCGCTCCTGC
>JBJOOQ010000022.1:0-17722 GCA_046051205.1 Actinomycetota bacterium | reverse complement strand
TCAAAATTCAAAACATAAACAATCCTCAAGGACATCCAGAAAAAATACTTGAATGAAGCAATTTCCGGGAACATTTGCAGGTGCACCGGTTACGGTCGTGTTTTCGCTGCCGTAGAAGCGACCATTCGGTCGAGAAATGCTGGAAAGTAAATATGGCAACTTCGTCGACAGTCACCAAGGCAAGAGACATACTCGGAACGAGTGCACTACGTCCAGATGGTGCTCACAAAGTTCAAGGTAGTTTCGAATTCACGTCAGACATGCACGCAGAGAACATGTTGTGGGGTGCAACGCTGCGCTCTCCGCACCCCTATGCGCGAATAGTTTCCATTGATACTTCTGCTGCTCTTGCTCTTTCGGGTGTCCAATGCGTCATCACTGCGAGCGATGTACCTGGCAAACCTACATATGGTCTCATCAGCAGTGATCAACCGGTCTTTGCACGGGATTTCGTTCGCTATATGGGCGAACCAGTTGCAGCCGTAGCAGCCGACCACCCCGAGACCTGCAGGCGAGCACTTGCACTCATCAACGTGGTGTACGAGGTACTGACTCCGTTAACAGACCCTGAAGACGCAGTTTCTGGAGCACACGATCCAATTCATCCAGATGGCAATGTCATTCGTCATCAACGCATTATCCGCGGTGACCAAAAGGCGACAGGGCCAATTGTCGTTGAGGGTGAATACGTGATTGGTATGCAGGATCAAGCGTTCTTGGGACTAGAGGCTGCGTTAGCGATCCCCGACTCAGACGGACTTGGTGTCCATCTACACGTGGCTACCCAATGGCTCCACGAGGACTTATCGCAGATTTCGGCCTGCCTCGACTTACCTGCGGAGAAAGTGCGACTCACGCTTGGCGGTGTTGGTGGTGCTTTCGGTGCTCGTGAAGACATCAGTTTGCAAGTTCACTGCTGCCTACTTGCTCTCAAGGCCGGACGCCCAATCAAGATGCAATACAGCCGAGAAGAAAGTTTCTTCGGCCATGTTCACCGCCATCCAGCAACCATTTTCATGCGCCACCAAGCAGATGCGAACGGCAAAATCATCAAGATCGATGCTCGTTTTGTATTCGACGGCGGCGCGTACACCAGCACATCACCCGCCGTGCTCATCAATGGCATTACGCACACTCAGGGCCCATACAAATGCGACAACGCAACGGTGGATGGCTTTGCAGTGCGAACCAACAACCCACCTTGTGGTGCAATGCGAGGCTTTGGTGTCGTACAAGCCTGCTTTGCTCACGAATCACAGATGGACAAGATCGCCGCTGCAGTTGGCAAATCACCGGTGGAAATTCGGTTGATCAACGCCATGGTCACGGGCGATCCACTTATCACGGGACAAATCATGGAAAGCGTTGCACCAGTTGCGCGCTGCATCACCGAGACCGATGCAATTCCATTACCTCAGCCACTCGGTACAACCGTCAATGAACTTGCTCTTCCTGGTGGTAGCGGCCTCACGGCATCGCGCTCAAACATCATTCGTGGAATTGGATGGGGGGTATCGATGAAGAACCTCATGTACAGCGAGGGATTCGATGATTACGCCACAGCGCGTTGCACTCTTAAAGACGGGGTCGCATCTCTTAAGTTCGCAACTTCAGAGGTAGGTCAAGGATTCGTCACACTTGCACCACAGATTGCACGAAGTGTTCTTGGTGTAGACGAAGTGATCATCGAGCCCATTGATACCCAGATCGGTTCTGCAGGTTCAACTTCGGCGTCTCGTCAAACGTGGATGAGTGGCGGTGCCGTTGATGGCGCATGTCGTCTCGTTCGCGAACGGCTGTTCCATCATGTCGGCAAGATGCACAACATCGATCCCCTGCGGCTCGTCATTGATGGCACCGATGTGGTTGATCAAGTAGGAACGTTTCGGATCTCGGTGGCAGATGCATCTGACGGAATCGAAATCAGCGAAACATTCGAACACCATCATCGCGCGACTGAAGAACTAGACGAAAACGGCCAAGGTAACTGCCATACCGCATTCGCCTTTGTCGCTCACCGAGCAGTTGTCGATGTCGACCCAGAGCTCGGCTTAGTCAAAGTGGTGCAGATTGCCACCGCTCAGGACGTTGGCAGAGTGTTGAATCCGCTTTCAGCAATCGGACAGCTTGAGGGTGGTATTGCACAAGGCCTTGGCCTTGCGGTCATGGAAGAGATCGTCATGAAGGACGGCAAAGTCCGAAACCCAAGTTTCACCGATTACCTATTGCCGACTGCGCTTGACGCGCCCGATGTTGTCGCCGTAATGATCGAGGAATACGAACCTCAGGCCCCACTTGGAGCCAAAGGTATAGGTGAGCCACCATGCATCTCGGTTACTCCCGCAATTGTCGCTGCTATCAGAAATGCAATCGGCAAAGATATCGAGCGCATTCCAGTACGCCCACAAGACATCTGTCTTTAGTCTGATTCAACCTTCAGCAGCGTCGCAACAACAGCTCCGATTTCGCCTGGGCGGACCGGCTTAGCTGGCTCACTGAGATCAAAGTTTGGCTCGTCGTAGATGACGTCGAATTTCATTCCGCGACACAACGATGTTGTCGTGCGGCGCATCGATTTATCGATCAACGAGATAACAGTGCCCTTCATTCCTGCACGGCCAGTACGACCCGAACGGTGAATGTAGTCTTTTGGATCTTCTGGCATATCGAAGTGGACAACAACTGGAACGGCATCAATGTGAATGCCTCGTGCTGCAACATCGGTAGCAACCATGACGGTTGCCTTTCCGCGGCGGAACTGCTCAAGAGCCTTTTCACGCTGCGCCTGGCTTCGGTTACCGTGAATGACGCATGTGTTGATGCCCATTGATTCAAGATTTCCTGCCAGTCGATCTGAGCCGTGCTTTGTTCGGCAAAACACAATTGCCCGCTCATACTGAGTGGCGATTTCAGCAAGCACCTTGGTTCGGTTGTCACGCGAAACGTTCCAGAACAAGTGGTCAATCTCACCTGCGTTTTCAGCGGTGGCAACAGCATGGCGTTTTGGAGAATTCTGAAACTCGCGAATCAACATGTCAATATCACCGTCGAGAGTTGCCGAGAAAAGCAACGTTTGACGATTGGTGGTAACCGCACGCATGATGCGCTTAACGGCAGGCATGAATCCCATGTCGGCCATACGGTCCGCTTCATCGATTACTGCAACGGCAACCGCTCCTAGGTCGAGATCGCGACGCTTGATGAGGTCCTCTAAACGACCTGGTGTGGCAACCACGATGCTGGATGCGCGAGCAGCCTTCACCTGTGGTCCGTATCCGGCGCCACCATAAACAGCTGAAACGCGAATATCACTTCCACCACACAACAAAGAGATTTCTTTTGCAACCTGCGCTGCAAGTTCTCGCGTCGGTACGAGCACTAAACCTGTTGGTCGACCTGGGCGACTCTTCGTCACCTTCACTGCGATTGCAATACCAAATGCAAGGGTCTTACCCGAACCAGTTGGAGCTTTACCGCAAATATCGTTGCCAGCAAGCGCGTCTGGCAACGTAGCTTCCTGAACTGGGAACGGAGCTTCAATTCCGCGTGAAACCAATCCTGAAATAATGTTCTTGGGCACGCCAAGTTCTAACCATGTTTTCGTCATGAAAATATCCTCGATCTGTATGTGTTGGGGGGTCCTCAGGTATGTTCCTGTGGTTGTGAAGGGCTAGCGACCCAACACACGACGCAAATAGTCGTTTGTGAACACACCCTCGGGATCGAGTTGGTTCCGAACTTCAATAAAACGCTGATATTCAGGATACAGGCTAGAAATGTCGCTCGCATCGAGATTATGAATCTTTCCCCAGTGCGGTCGTCCTTCGTACTTACGCAGAATCGCTTCTACATCTGCGAAATAATCGGCATAATCGGAGCCTTTAAACATATGCACTGCAACATATGCACTGCGCCTACCTGTTGACGTGGACAAAGGAATGTCGTCGCTCCCCGTGCATCGAACTTCGACCGGGAAACTAATGCGATATCCGCGATCATCAACCATTTTCATCACTTCTCGTAATGCAGGGGCCAGAGATTCCAAAGCGATCGAATACTCCATCTCGTAGAATTTGACCAAACGCTTGCTGCTGAATATTCGATGACTGATATTCACATATTCAACTCGACCAGACGACGGAAGAATAGTTGCCAACTTTGGAATCAACTGCGGAAACAGTCGACCGATTCGGCACAACATGCCGAATGCGTAGTTTTCAAGAAACATCTTGTTGTACCAGGTTCGAAATCTGCCTGGTGAGTCAACAGGATCTGTACTGGCATTGTTTGCTTTTGTGAGCGCCCATCTCGTATGCGGAACCCAATAGAACTCGAAAAAATCATTCACGTCAATGAGGCGTGAAAAATTGTCCAGTACGTAATCGATGCGCATCGGTTGCTCAACCGCGCGAAGGTTGAACGCTGGAACGACTCTGAGCGTCACTTCCGTAATGACACCAAGAGCCCCGAGCGACACTCGCCCACAATGAAAGACATCTTGATTTTGCTCGGTGCTACACACCATGGTTTCACCTGTTGCAGTGACCAATCGGAATGAATCGATCTGTGCGGCGAGTCCAGTCCGTTGCAAACCCGTTCCATGCGTAGATGTGGAAACGGCTCCAGCAAGCGTTTGATACGTGACGTCGCCGAGATTTGGCATGGACAAACCTTGTGCCTCCAAATGGGCGTTGAGATCACTGAGCACGATGCCTGCCTGCACAGTTACCAAACCATGAGCAAGATCGACATCAATGATTCGATTCATCTTCGACAGATCGATCATCACCTCATCAGGTATTGCGATACCAGTAAAGCTGTGACCAGAACCGACAACCTTCACACGCTGTTTGTTACTCACAGCACGTTTCACCACAGCAATCACTTCAGATCCGGAAGTCGGCCTCTCAACCACCGAAGGGCGTGACTTTTGATTTCCAGCCCAGTTTCTCCACGTCGGCATGCTTACTCCTGTTGGGTTCGAACAATATTCAATAGTAAGACAGCAATGAGCATCAGAACGATGAATGTGCCGAGTAGCGACAGCCACGGAAACCCGATGAAACTTCGAATAAAGCCACTAGAGAATCCTGCCAGACCGCCAAACAGGCTCATGGCTACGTCGGCTGCTCCTTGAACCCGAACTCGCTGTTCAATTGGCACCGAATCAATGAGCAGACTTGATGCTCCAATCAAGCCGAAACTCCAACCGATGCCCAACAACCAAAGAGATGGAAAGAAAACAGCAGGGTTACTGCCAGCCATGGCCGACATCACCGTGCTCGCAATCAGCACCAGGCAGCCCACAAGCAACGTGTTCAATCTGCCCTTAGTGTCGCTAAATCTGCCCACAAGAGGACTGAACGCATACATTCCAGCGATGTGCAGCGAAATAATGTACGCACTGACCGTTTCGTGCCCATGTTCTCTCAGATGCACGGGCGTCATGGTCATGACAGCAACCATGGTGACGTGCGAAACGACTATGCCATAGAACGCCAATCTGGTGCGTGGCGAAGAAACCAGAAACTGCATAACACTTGGTCTTGAATCGTCATCTGACTGCGTTTTTGCTGATCTATGGGAAAGGGTTCCTCCGCTAAGAATCAGGGGGTCTGGCTTCAGGCGAAGAGACACGTTCACAAAAGAAGTGATGAAGAACAAACCAGAAAACACCCAAGGACCCGTGTACAGATTCCAACCGAAGAGATTTTGACCCAGGTGTTCGGCTGGCTTGATCAACACTGGCCCAAGAACTGCACCAAAAGTTGATGCAAAAAGAATCCGGCTCATCGCCGCACCACGCTGGTTCGCTTCAGCTAGATCGGTTGCGGCATATCGTGAAAGCAAATTCGCAGATTGCCCATTTCCAAACAGAAACAAACCAACAAGAAAAACTGTCAACGACTGAAACTCAACACCACATCCAGCGATCAATCCACCGAGCAAGGCCAGTGAATACCCGAGCATCAAGCCCCGACGTCGACCTTGTCGCAACATCAAACGCGAAAGCAACTGCGCCATGAAGGCAGTTCCAACGGTCACCGTTGCAGAAGCGATACCTCCCCATGGTGTCTTCTGACCAAGCATGTCCTGAACAACGAAGGCACCAACCGTCACAGCTGCTGACAAAGCGGCAGAACCTGCCATCTGCCCTAGGACGAGAACACGTAGCGTCCGCTTTTGGATCACCTGCTTTTCAGCAACAGACAAAGCCTCGTGAGATTCAACGATGGCCATTGCCAAAGACTACAAACAATGGTGTCGAAGAGGGGACTTGAACCCCTACGCCCTTTCGAGCGCCAGCCCCTCAAGCTGGTGCGTCTGCCAATTTCGCCACTCCGACGTGGTACTTGATTTTACCTGTTAACTGGTCTGATTAGGCGAGAAACATTCCCAACGCAACAACCGTGATTACCCAAACGAGTGCAAAAACCGTGGTGATGCGATTGAGGTTACGTTCCGCGGCTGCAGAACCGAGAGCGGCTCCACCACCTCCACCGAACATGTCGCTCAAACCACCGCCACGACCGCTGTGGAGCAAAACTCCCGTTACGAGGGCAACAAGGGACAGAACGTTAATGACGATGGTGACAATGGTGATGAAATTACGCACAGATGAAGCCTACCTATTAGGAGCTGTAACGACTATTCCGGGAAATGACAAGCCGATTGTTGGCCTGTTGACCGAACTACTAACTGAGGCTCCTCGGCTGCGCATAATTCTGTGGCCTTCCAACAACGGGTGCGGAAACGGCATCCTGTTGGTGGGTTGACCGGCGATGGAACATCACCTTCAAGCATGATGCGATGACGAGAACGCTCCACCTTTGGGTCTGGCAAAGGAACAGCAGACAACAGCGCTTTCGTGTACGGGTGAGAAGGATTTCGATACACCGCATCCTTGTCCCCGATTTCAACGATCTTTCCGAGATACATAACCGCAACGTGATCTGCAATGTGACGCACAACGGATAGATCGTGTGCAATGAAGATGTACGACATGCCAAGACGCTTCTGTAGATCCGAAAATAGGTTCACTACTCCAGCTTGAATACTGACATCCAACGCTGACACAGGCTCATCGAGCACAATCAACTTTGGGTCAAGAGCTAAGGCTCGTGCAATTCCAACACGTTGACGCTGACCGCCAGAAAACTCGTGTGGAAATCTCTTTGCGTGATCCGATGCAAGACCTACCAAATCGAGCAACTCTGCAACTTTATCTTGGTGGTTTCCTGCGACGCCCTGGACGACAAGTGGTTCTGCAATTGAACTTCCAACTGTCATCTTCGGATCAAGCGAGGCGAAAGGATCTTGGAACACAATCTGCATCTGCCTTCGCACTTCACGTAGCTGCTCAAAACTCATCTTCGTGAGATCTTGGCCTTCGAAAATCACCTCGCCTGAAGTCGGCTGAATGAGCTGCAAAACTGATCGACCCACTGTTGTCTTGCCGGAGCCCGACTCGCCCACCAACCCAAGTGTCTGGCCGACCTTTACCTCAAATGAAACGTCGGCAACAGCTTGAACAATGCGTTTGGTCTTCCGTATTCCGCTACTTGCACGCAACTCGAAGTTCTTCACCAAATTGCGAACGCTAAGCAGCGCTTCGGCTTGATTGTTCACGACCGTCTCCCAACACGAAGTTCGTCTGCACGAATACAGGATGTGAGAAGGTCGTCAAAAGGAGTGAGCGCTGGCAACTCTGCATTGCATGATTCAAGTGCATGTTGGCAACGTGGCGCGAAGCCACATCCAGGAGGTGGCGCGAGCATGTTCGGCGGGAATCCTGCGATCGGCTGCAAGCGTTCGATTCCCTCATGAGGAAGCGATGAAAGAAGGCCACGCGTATACGGATGACTTGGATGATCGAATAGTGATTGCACCGAGCCACTTTCAACATTGCGACCCGCGTACATCACGTTCACGCTGTCGGCAACACGCGCAATAACTCCCAAGTCGTGGGTGATAAGCACCACTGCTGTTCCAAATGTTTGTTGAACTCGTTGAATGACTTCGAGAATTTGAGCCTGAACAGTCACGTCGAGCGCGGTCGTCGGTTCATCGGCAATTAATACTTTTGGGTTATTCGCTATTGCCATTGCAATTACGACGCGCTGGCGCATTCCTCCCGAGAACTCATGCGGATATTGACGAGCGCGCTCATCTGGCTGCGGAATTCCCACGATTTCCAACAACTCGACTGCCTTCTTCTCGGCATCATGGGTGTTCATGTCCTGGTGGGATTGAATCATTTCCACAATTTGATCGCCAACTCTGTGAACTGGGTTTAGAGCAGACAACGGATCTTGGAACACCATCGCAAGCGATTTGCCACGAACTGAACGAATTGCTTTACGACCAGCCCCGATCAACTCCACCCCGTCGAGCTTTACGCTGCCCGTAATTGTTGCACTCTTTGGAAGCAAGCCCATCGCCGCCAAGAACGAAACTGATTTGCCAGATCCCGATTCCCCTACGACTCCAAGAATCTCGCCAGGCGAAACATCGACGTCAATACCGCGAACCGCCCGCAACTCGCCAAGTTGGGTATTGAACGTGACGCGAAGATCACGAATTTGCAAGACCGAATTTGACATTACTTACCCGCATCCATTCGTGGATCAGTAGCGTCGCGAAGTGCGTCACCTATGAAGTTGATACACAATGAGATAACAACAAGAACGAGACATGGAAACAGCGCAATCCACCAGAAACCGGTTTGCACCGCACCTTTTGCTTGACCAACTAGCAGTCCAAGCGAAGTTGCACCAGCACCCGGCTGAGGTCCATAACCAAAGAACGACAATGTCGCTTCGCCTGAAATGGCTCCGACAACCGAAAAAGTAAGCGCAACCATGATTGGACCGATGGAGTTCGGAATCAAGTGGCGTTTGATGATGTATGACCTTGAAGCGCCAGATGCACGTGCAGCTTCAATAAATTCGCGCTCTTTCAGCGCTAGCACCTGCCCACGGACAATGCGGGCAACGCCCATCCATCCGAAGAAAGACAGCAAGAAAATGATGAAACGCAACGAGCTCACTTCACCGATGATGAAGGTGAGCCACTCAATTGAACCAAACATGTTTCTCACGACGAGTAGCGCAACCAAAAATGGAAAAGCAAGGAAGAGGTCGGTCACACGCATGATTACATCGTCAAACCGGCCACCGCGGAAACCAGCCACTGCCCCCACAACACAACCGACGAACACTGAAATGAAAGCACTAAACAAACCAATCAACAGTGAAACTCTGGTTCCGTAAATTAAGCGGCTGTACAAGTCACGACCAATATCGTCTGTGCCCAACCACGCGAGCTTGGATGGCGATAGGTATGAGTTCGGCGGTGCTTTTACCGACTCATTTACGCCATATCGCGTAGTTAATGGCGACAACACCACGGCAAGGACCAAGAATCCCAAAATCGCACAGCACACCAGCGCGGCCTTATGCCCTGCAAATCGCTTCCACGCCATCTGACGCGGACTCATCGTTGGAATCACGGCGTTAGTCAAGACGAATCCTCGGATCGAGAATCGCATAGGAGATGTCTGCGAGCAAATTGAACAGCAGTACTGAGGCAACGATGATCACCATTAGTGGCATCAATAGTGGGAAGTCACCATCGCCAAATGCGCTAAGAAAGTACTTCCCTGTGCCTGGATAGTCGAAGATGTTTTCAGTAATGATCAAGCCGCCAACAATCGCACCGATGTCCAAAGCTGCAATGGTGATCACGGGAATAAGTGCATTGCGCACACCGTGTCGCATCAAAATGCGGAACTCGCTCAAGCCTTTTGAACGAGCTGTACGCATGTAATCCGAATTCAAGACATCAAGCAATGACGATCTCATGTATCGGCTGTACACAGCAATGATCTGAATGGCAACGACAAATGTTGGTAGAGCCATATGTTTGAGCATGAGCACGAGATCAAATCCGTCTTGACCCGGCGGATAGACACCGGAGGTGGGAAACAACGTGTTTCCAAACCACTTGCTCCAGTACACGGCAAACAGCAATTGCAACAGGATTGCAGAGATATATGGCGGGATGGAGATACCAACAAATGCAGCCGTATTCACCGCTACGTCGCGTTTTCCACCTGGACGAAGCGCAGCGAAAATGCCAATCGTAAGACCGATGGACACACCTACGGTCGTTGCCGCGATGCCCAGTCGCGCACTGTTAGCAATCGCATCTTTCAGTTCCGGCCACACTTCACGGCTTCCCTTGATGCTATTTGGCCAGTTAAACGTGACGAAGTTTTTTAGCCAACTGAAATAGCCAGTGACGTAGTTTGAACCGAGACCATTGAGTTCTTTGTACTGCGCAATCTTTGAACGTGTTGCGCGAGGATTCGATCGCATATAGCTAGCAAGCGGATCGGTGCCCATCCTGAGGGCGATATACACCAAAAACGTAACGAGCAACAGAGTTGGAATTGCCCAAGCAGAGCGACGAAGTGCAAACCGAAACATTTATGCCCTCCCCGTGCTCTGATACTCCTAAACCAAATTGAACTTCATTATGCAGACGGTGCGCAACCCAAACCCAAGGGCTCGAGTCGCGCACCGTACATGCGTACTAGTGACTAATTGATTAGAGAACCGTTACTACTGGTTCGCCGGTCAACAAGTTTGAAACAACGTACTTGCCGTCGTTGGTGGTGGAGAATGCACCTGGGCTGACAGGGAATGCTGTCGTCCACACCATCCATGAAGAGTTTGCACACTCCGTGATTGGGTTGAGGCACTCTGGCCACTGCTCTGCACCAATAACGATCTTTCCGTCACCGTCAACATCAGTCCACTGATTGAAGTTGATGAATGCTTGATAGTTGTTCAACTCGGCATCGACTGGTCCGCCAACTTTGTCTGTGCGCCAGAAGCCCGACTTAGGGAACTGGAACAATGGCAAGAGAACATGATCCTCTGCCATCAAACGAAGGGCTGCCTTGATGTTGTCGGCACGCTTTACAGCATCCACTTCAACGTCTGCTGCATGCAACAGGTCTGAAGCTTCAGTGTTGCACCAACCCTGTGTGTTCTGACCCACGTTGCCATTGGCATCGGTTGGGATCTGGTCACACACGAATGACGAGGTGAGGTACGCAGGATCCGGTGGAGCCGTGCTGATGTACATCGCCAAGTCGTAGTCAAGTGCTGGCAAACGCTTCTGGAAGTAACAAGCAGCGTCGCAGTTGTCAGCCTTTACGTTGAATCCTGCTGCTTGCAGCAATGGAATCAAGTAAGCCTGGGTGCTTTCGCGGCGGGTGTTACCGGTGTTGACAACCCAACGAATTTCTGGCGTAACGCCATCTTTCGCCCAATAGCCAGAACCATCTTTTTCCCAGCCTGCATCTTCCATGATCTTTGTTGCACCTTCAAGGTCAAAACTGCCTGCGAATTCATCACCTACGCAGTAGTCACCAGGGGTGATTGGACCACACTGCAACAACGTTCCCGTTGGAGCAATTGGGGTGTAGATCTGTGCAAACAATGCATCGCGGTCAATTGACTTCGAGAATGCTTCGCGGAAGTTATCGTCTGCGAAAGGTCCACACTTCTGGTTGAAGTAGAACGCTTCATAGTCACCACCGAATTGAACTGAAGAAGTGATGTTGTCTTGTGCAACTGCTTCTTCGATTCCCTGGTAGTACTGCGGATAAATGAAATCAACTTCACCCGACTTTACTGAGGCGATGATGGTGTCGCTGTCTGCCTTAGGAACCATGACAACCTTTGGCGAAACTGCTTTATCGGTACCCCAGTAACTTTCGTTAGGGACGAATACAACTTGGTCCTTACTCCATGACTCCATCTTGTACGGCTTGCCCGAATAAGGAATGAAATCTGCGAAGTCAGCCGATACGTCAGCAGTATTTTCTACTGATGCAGCCTTGATCAATGAACCGAACAATCCCTTGTACGGAGCATAAACGGCCTTCAAGGTGACAACTACTTGCATGTCACTCGATCCAGCTTCTACCGATGTGATCTGGTCGTAACCAGTTGTTGACAACGAACCAGGTGTATTCAACGATGCATCCCAAGTTGCCTTGAAGTCTGCAGCGGTGATTGGTGAGCCATCTTCCCACACTGCTTCAGGAGCAATGTCGTAAGTAATAGTCATACCTGCTGATGTTGATTCTGGTTTTACATAGTCGTAGGTTCGTGTTGCACAAGCATCAAGGCTTGTGAACGCTGCACCTTCGTTGCTTTCGCCGCTACTGCCACCGCAAGCTGCCACTACAAGTGACAACGCTGCGAAACCAGCAACAACTCCAGCGAGTTTGTTGGTTTTCTTCACTCTCGACCTCCCCGTCGATTAGGTGGGTGTAACCCCAATTGGGTCGGGACACAGAGCCCCGACATGTGAAGTAAAGGCTACTAGCGAGTGACGATCACCACTAACGAGATCGGTACTGGATGATGCGCGCGAATTCAGCGGGGTCAAGGGATGCCCCACCCACCAAGGCACCATCAATGTCAGGCTGAGCCATAATTTCAGCGATATTGGCAGCCTTCACGCTTCCGCCATATTGCAATCTGATTGCAGTTGAAGCTTTTTCACCAGAAGTCTCTTGCACCTGGGCTCGGATTGCGCCGATAACAGCCTGTGCATCACCGGCAGTTGCCGTTCGACCTGTACCGATAGCCCAAATCGGTTCGTATGCAATGACCATGTTGCACACTTGGTCAACCGTGCGACCAACAAGGGCTGCACGAACCTGACCAATAACTTTCTCGGTTGTCCTTCCTGCTTCACGCTCTTCAAGTGTTTCGCCCACGCAAACGATCGGATACATATTCAATTTCTGAACAGTGGTGATCTTCTTCGAAACATCTGCATCGGTTTCACCGAAAATTTCGCGTCGTTCGCTGTGCCCCACAATGACGTACTGCACACCGAGCTTTGCAAGGAAAGCTGCGGCGACTTCTCCAGTGAATGCACCCTTTTCTTCCCAGTGACAATTTTGCGCACCAAGATGAATACGTAGTTCATCTGCGTCAATCAGCGTTTGCACGCTACGTATGTCAGTGAACGGCGGATGAATAGAAACGTCAACCGCGCTGTAGTCATCCTTTGTCAGCAAGTAAGCAAGCTTCTGCAAACTCTGAATCGCTTCAAAGTGATTGTTGTGCATTTTCCAGTTACCGCTAATGAGCGGTTTCCGGTATACGGTGCTATCTGGCATTTGGTGCTCCTCGCAATGCGGCAAGACCAGGAAGGTCGCCAAGTTCTAAAAATTCAAGCGATGCGCCGCCACCAGTTGACACGTGGTCCACTTCGTCATCAAGTTTGAATTGTGCAAGTGCAGCAGCGGAATCACCTCCACCTACCACGGTGAACGCTTTGGTGTCGGCAACTGCCTGAGCAACAGTTTTTGTACCCGATGCAAATCGTGGGTCTTCGAACATTCCCATTGGGCCATTCCAAAATACTGAACGTGCATCCATGATGATGTCAGTGAATGCTGCTGCTGAGCCAGGCCCAATGTCCAAGCCCTTAGCTCCATCTGGCAACCGAATGCCAAAGGTTTGATACACGCCTTGTGCGTCAAGACCAATGATGTCTTCTGGCAAATGGATCGGAACCGGTCCTGCAAGTAGTTGCTTGCACGTGTCTATTTGATCGCGCTCACAAATGGAATCACCAACCGGGTAACCCTGCGCCGCAAGAAACGTGAAGCACATTCCACCGCCGATAATGAAAGCATCGACACGTTGTTGCAAGGCTTCGATGACACCGATCTTGTCGCTTACCTTTGCACCACCGAGCACGGCAACGAAAGGCCGTTTCGGCTTCTCGCGGAGGTCACCCAGCACATCCACTTCTCGCTGCAACAACCTCCCAGCAGCTGAAGGCAAGGTAAGTGAAGGCCCCACAATCGAAGCGTGCGAACGATGAGCAGCGCCGAAGGCATCGTCTACATACATGTCAATTCCTTGGATCAACTGACTAACGAAAGCAGGATCATTGCCTTCCTCGCCTGGATTGAACCGAAGGTTTTCGAGCAGCTCTACACCAGGTGCAAGTTCAGCCAAACGTGCACGAACTGGCGCCATCGAATACTTCGCATTTGGAGCACCCTTTGGCCGACCCAAGTGACTTGCACAGACAACATGCGCTCCGCGACTGGTTAGGTACTCAATCGTTGGAAGTGCGGCACGAATACGGAAATCGTCAGTAATGGTTCTCGCATCATCAGGCCCCTCCATGGGAACGTTGAAGTCTGTTCGAACCAGTACTCGCTTACCTGATACGTCGCCGAGATCTTCTAGCGATGGAACCCGAGACATGAAATGGGTTACTTCGAGGAACCAATGTGTTTGATGAGATCAACGAGGCGATTTGAATAACCCCACTCGTTGTCGTACCAACCAAGAACCTTCACAAGGTTGCCCATCGTCATGGTGAGATCACTGTCGAATACACATGAGTGCGGATTAGTAACAACATCGCTCGAAACGATTGGTGCTTCTGTGTACTCAAGAACTCCCTTCAACGGGCCGTCTGCAGCCTTCTTGAACGCCGCATTGATTTCATCCTTTGATGGAGTTGCTTTGAGCACCGCCACGAAGTCGGTGATGGAACCAGTTGGAACTGGAACTCGCAAGGATGTTCCATCCAACTTGCCCTTCATTGCTTCGAGCACCAGGCTTGTTGCGCGAGCAGCACCTGTGCCGGTTGGAATGATGTTGATCGCTGCACCGCGTGCACGACGCAAGTCGCTGTGCGGACCGTCAACGAGTTGCTGGTCACCCGTGTAGGCATGAATGGTGGTCATCAAACCGTTTTCCACGCCAAAAGCATCGTCGAGAACCTTCACCATTGGCACGAAGCAGTTGGTCGTGCAACTCGCATTTGACACAACTTTGTGCTTGCTGCGGTCGAAATCCTGATGATTCACGCCGTATACGAATGTCGCATCTGCCCCGGCTGAAGGCGCAGACACAATCACAATTGGCGCACCAGCTTCAAGATGAGCAGCTGCCTTGTCGCGGTCGGTGAAGAAACCTGTTGATTCAATGACAACGTCCACACCAAGCGATGCCCACGGAAGATCCTTTGGGTCGCGATGCTGGAGCACCTTCAGCACTTTGCCGTCAATGCTGATTCCGTCATCAACTGGTTTGATGTCGTTTGGCAAGATGCCAAGCACAGAGTCGTACTTCAACAAATGAGCCATGGTCTTGATATTGCCGAGGTCATTAACCGCGACAATCTCAATTGGTGCATTTGCTGCTTGCACTGCACGGAAGAAGTTACGACCGATGCGACCGAAACCGTTGATACCTACGCGAATTGGAGTGTTTGCCATAGAGGCAGACATTAGCAACCAAGCGACTATCGCGCGATATCTCGGTGAATGACCCGTGGGTGGTGCCCTAATTGAATGAACTTTCGACCGATCTCTTCAGCAATGGCTACAGATCGGTGCCTGCCGCCAGTGCAACCAATTGCAACCGTTAGGTAGCTCTTTCCTTCCGCCCGATAAGCCGGAATGAGCATTCCAAACAGTGCATCAATCTTGTCCACAAATTCAACTGCCAGTGGTTGCTGAAGCACGAAATCGGAAACCGATTGGTCCAAACCGCTCAAGGGGCGAAGATTTTCATCCCAATGTGGGTTTGGCAAAAAGCGAACGTCGAAGACCAAGTCAACATCGAGAGGTATGCCGTGCTTGTAACCAAAAGATTCGACGGTGAGTTGCATCACGTCTTTGCCGCCGACCGCAGCAAACAGATCTTGAATTTGAGACTTTAATTGGTGCACATTTAGCGAAGAGGTATCAATGACTAAGTCGGCAGAGCCCTTCACCTGTTCGAGCAACGACCGCTCTTTAAGAATCGCCTCTTCCACGCTCACTGTTGCGCTACTCAATGGATGCTTTCGTCGCGTCGCTCCATAACGCTTCACCAATTCAGATGTTGATGCGTCAAGGTACAAAATTCGCACACGATGCCCAGCTTCACGCAAGTTAGCAACCACGTCTATCGCATTGGTTTGATTTGAAGGAGTACCTAGTACGAGCGCAAGCTGAAGATCATCTGCGCCATTCTCAGCAAGCTCTACGACCTTGTCAACAAGAGTGATCGGCATGTTGTCAACAACGAACCAACCGAGATCTTCGAGGTCGTCTGCTGCTTCGGAACGTCCAGCACCAGACAAACCAACGATGAGCAAAATATCGGCCACGTGAAAAGGTTACCCGTGTAGGTGTTTGTAGATGTCGCGGGCGACAGTCTCAGGGAGCCAGCCAAGCGACAGCAAGTTATCGAGCGAAGCCTTCTTTACTGCCGCCACCGTTCCGAAATGTGCGACAAGTTTCTTCTTGCGAGCTTCGCCTAACCCTTGTATTCCATCGAGTGCACCCTTTGTCATACGCTTTCCACGTAGTTCGCGATGGAACGAGTTGGCAAACCTGTGAGCCTCGTCACGTATCACTTGCAGCATGAATAGTGCATCACTCCCGCGGGGTACATCGACGGCTTCGGATCTATTTGGAACAAAGACTTCCTCAAGTCGCTTTGCCAAGGAAGCGACTGGGATTTCATGTTCTAGACCTAATTCGCTGATGACTTCTATCGCGACGCCAAGTTGCCCCTTGCCACCGTCAACCAAAATGAGCTGCGGGGGGTAAGCAAATTTTCCAGGTTTCTCGCCACGCTGTTCGATTGGCAAATCACGCTCAGCGATGTACGCGGTAAGTCTGCGCGTAAGCACTTCCTTCATTGCGGCGTAGTCATCGTTTCCCGGAACGTCTTTGATTTTGAACTTCCGGTATTCACGCTTAATCGGCAGTCCGTCTTCCAGCACCACCATGCTGCCCACGTAGTCAGTTCCTTGAAGATGCGCCATGTCGTAACACTCAATACGCAGTGGAGCCTCTGGCAGATTGAGCAAATCCTGCAACTCGGTTAGCGCACGACTTCGACTGTTGTGATCCGATGCACGCTTCATGCGATGACGTGCAAACTCATCAGTTGCATTCTTCACAACAGTGGCGAGCAACTCTCGTTTGTCACCGCGCGTCGGAACGCGAATCTCAACTTTGGTTCCACGTTCTCTTGCAAGCCACTCTTCCATTGCACTCAGACTTTCGGGTGCCTGAGAAACCAGGACTTCTTTTGGAACACCCAACGGTGGAGCATCCCCATAAATGCTTTCAAGAATTCGATCCATTAATTGACCAGAGCTGACGTCCTCAACTTTGTCCAAAATGAAACCATTACGACCCATCACTCGACCGCGGCGAACATAAAACACTTGCACAGAAGCCTCGAACTCATCATCGGCAATTCCAACGACATCGATGTTCTCGGATTGGTCGCCAACCATCTGTTGACGCTCGAGCGCTTTATGAATATGTGTGAGGCGATCCCTGAACACTGCAGCACGTTCGAAGTCCTGTTTGTTCGAGGCTTCTTTCATTTCTAATTCGATCTTGTCGACTATCTCATCAGAGTCACCATTGAGAAATCGCTGCAGATCATGCACGTATTTTGAATACTGCTCGGCTTCCACATTGCCGACACATGGTCCGCTGCATTTTTCAATATGAAAAAGCAAACAAGGTCGTCCGAGTCGATTGTGTTGCTTGAACACACCGTTCGAACATGTACGAACAGGAAACGTGCGGAGCACAAGTTCAAGAGTGTCTCGAATGACCCATGCATTGACATATGGGCCGAAGTACTTCGTT
>JBJOOQ010000021.1:0-17779 GCA_046051205.1 Actinomycetota bacterium | reverse complement strand
CGGTTGATATCAATTCGTTGCACTTCGGTGAGTTCGCCGGTTGCTGGGTCGGACACTGCACCAGTGCGTCGTTCGCTGGATGCACGAACTCGACCAAGCAATGAAATCTCTCCAGATGGTGCAGGTGGAAATGCATCTGCGAGCGGCATGAAGCCACGGTTCACGAGAACAACCATGCCATCTTCTAGAAGCATCGGTGTAACTGCGTTATATCCAGCGACGCCATTTTGAGAAACGTTGACCATGCTGATGTCTTCGCCTTGAAGATACGTGCCCGTTATGGCAGTAGGCATCCATTCAATGTCTTCTGGCTTGGCACTTTGTAACAGTGTTTCAAGAGGTTGTATTGGGGCATCAAATCGCTGCACAAGCGTTGCGTTGAATTCTTTGCGTTCATTGTGACGATTGAGCTGCCATTGTCCCAGGTTCACCATCAGCACTATGAGCGCAATCACCAGTAGGTGAGTGGCAATCCACTTTGGTCGAACGAGAAACTTGTACATATCGATGCAAACTTACACGCGGCTACAGGCCTGCGCCGCGAGTTTCATTCAAGGTTCTTACCAGGTTGTCGAGAGCGTCGGTATTCAGTGAAAGAAGTTGACTGATGTCGTCTGTTTGCTTCGCCGCTAGTTCAATCAGTGTTGCCCATGTGGCGTGAGGCATACCGAAACATTTCCTCAACGCATTGCGTAATGCCACCTCTGGCTGTGTGTCGTACGTCGCGAGCATTTCCTCAACGTCTCGTTTGGTGAGCAGTGATCGATAGCGCTCAGCATCAATTTTCCTCTGAATGTAAGGCGAGAAGAAACCTTTGTATCTGTGGCGCAATGTGTCTAACCGCCAATCATCTGCGCGAACGCGTCCCCTACAGAGTGAGGTTCCGCAATTGCAGTTGAATTCGTCGTAATCACTCGCATCGCTCATGGCGTAATCAAAAGTCAGTTCTTCGCCTATTGCAATATCACGCATGGCAACAATGGTGGTGGCGTTGCGCATGCCGCAGTTGGGTTCGCATGAATGGTTGATTGAATCGCCCGGTTCGCGAGTAGTCGGACCAAGGAAAATGAGATGGGTGTCAACCTGTAGTGACCGACTTCGACGTTCGGCGTCGTACTTGGCAAATGCGGAATGTGTCAGCGCTGTGCCGCCAAAAGTGGCTATCGAGATTCCCGCGGGAATGACAGCAATTGCGCGACTGCCAAATCCATGCGGTGGAGTGCCAAATGGTTCGGCTAAGGGAGTCAGAAAGTTCTGCACGGTAATCACCAAAGAAAAACGAGGTTGAGGCGCGAGACATGCGCCAACAACCTCTAACAGCGCCAACAATGCCCGCTGCGCTGATTTGACGATATCGGCGGGTAGCCTGATCTGTGCAAAGCCTTCCCGGCCGCTCAGTCGGGCGGGCAATGCAAGTAGTACATCACGAGCGACCAACAGGTCCGGCAACCGGGTTTTCCCACGGTGCCATTTCGCGAAATGCGAAAGATGTGGCTATGCCAACAGGCGTAGCAACGGGCTGGCTCAGTTGGGTGAGCGTGACGAACTGCAAAAACGCATAGTTTCGTTACAGAGGAAAATGTATGACCCGACATGATTATCCAGCAACAGGTGCATGGTTTCCTGGCATGCCTGTTGGCGGTCGCAAGTTCGCGCATTTTCCAGAAGATCGACCGTTCGCACTTGATGGCGGAAAAGTACTCAGCAATGTTTCTATTGCATACGAGTCATGGGGAACACTGAATGCAGATGCAACGAATGCAATCTTGATTTGTCACGCATGGACTGGCGACAGCCACGTCACCGGTGCTGCAGAAGAAGGTAATCCCACACCAGGTTGGTGGGAGGGAGTTGTTGGCCCTGGCAAAGCAATCGACACCAACAAGTGGTTCGTGGTGTGTAGCAATGTCATTGGTGGTTGCCAAGGTTCAACTGGCCCTGCAACTGCACACCCAGAAGATGGCCAGTTGTATGGCTCGCGCTTCCCAGTTATCACTATTCGCGACATGGTGCGCGCGCAAGTGCGCCTTACCGACATGCTCGGTATTCGTAAATGGCACAGCGTTGTTGGTGGGTCAATGGGTGGCATGCAAGTTTTGGAATGGGCTGTCACATTTCCCGATCGCGTGAAGACCATCGTTCCCATTGCAACATGCGTGCAAGCAACAGCACAGCAAATTGCGTGGGGTGCAATTGGTCGTCGGGCAATTCGCCTCGATCCACAGTGGCGTAATGGTGAGTACTACGACGCTGCAATTGGCGAAGGTCCCTGGGAGGGCTTGGCCATTGCGCGCATGATTTCGCAGGTCACCTTCCGCAGCGACAACGTGTTCACCGAACGATTTGGTCGTGCACTTGTCGACATGGATGCCGACTACAACGGTCTTGGTCTATGGGACAGGTTTGAGGTGGAGGGCTATCTCGATCATCATGGAGACCGACTCATTCGTCGATTCGACACCAACAGCTATCTCATCATCGGCAAAGCAATGGATCTGCACGACATCGCTCGAGGTCGTGGCACGCTCGACAATGCAATGTCGCGCATCAAAGCACCAACGTTGGTATTGGGCATTTCAAGCGACATTTTGTATCCCACATATCAGCAGAAACAGATTCACTCAATGCTCACCGAGAAGGGTGTTGACTCGACGTATGTCGAGATCGATTCGCCGCATGGTCACGATGCGTTTTTGATCAACTTCGATCAGGTTGGCACGCCAATCAAATCGTTTCTTGAACGAACGTTCTAACGCGGAAGAAGTGCATCAAGCACACTGATGCTTCTGCTGTGAAGCGGAATTCGCAGCATTGCGAGCACATCGTTGTCGCTTGTGCGACACAGTGCGTAGGTGCGAATACTCAAATCATTTGTGCCAACGTGTGAAGCATGAGGAACGCCAATTACGTTCCACGATCCTTGAAGCGCCCGACCCCGTTTGCCACGGCTTTTGCACAGCACCACAGCATTCTCAGTGTCAATCACGATGCGTGCTTCAATCCATTTTGGAGAAGCACCGGTAAGGGCAAATGTCATCTGGCAAATGCAACGAGTGCCGTCTTCGGAAGCCCAATGATTGGCTCGTGAACGCAGCCACCAGATCATTGCGGAGAGCGCTGCGATGAATGCGAGCGAACTTGCCACATTGACGACCTGCTCAGACATGTTCTTCAGTATGGTCGGCTGCGGTAGGTTTGTGGTGTTATGTCCGTGTCCTACATAGTGGTTGCGCTTTCGTTGCGCGTTGCATTCGTGTCACTCATTTGTCTTGGCGCCGGTGGTGCGCTGTCAGTGCTGACTTGGTGGTTCTGGAATACAGCAATACCCGAACCGCCAGCTCTCGCACGTTTAGAGATCATGAGTGATCGTCGCTATGAAGCAGCCTCAGTCAGGGAACGTGAATTGTTGTTAGGCGAAGCCGATGAGGTGATGCCCGTGAGCGTTCGAAATACAAAGCCACGAGCGCATGTTCCTGCACCACGACCGCGTGTTGCGCCAGTTCCTCAGCGTCGCAGGGAAGCGCCGGTCGAAGTCGGCGATGAGGCTCCAGTTTCACGCAAACCAATTGACCCGTTGTTGAAGTAACAGTTAGGTAGTTTTGAGTAATGGCCGCTTTTGACCCCTCCGAAATGATCGCTCGATTCAAGGACCGTGCTTCTGCTGTAAAGCGTCGCCCACTTCCTCCTGTTGCTGGTGAAGAGCGTCAAATGTTTCTCACCCAAGCGCAAATGGATTTTCAAGATTTTGCAATGATCGGCGACTCGCAAGCAACCATTGAAGACGGTTTCTTGGTGTTGCGTGTTGACTTGCGCCCACCAGACGCCAAGGCGTGAACAAAGTAGTTCGTGCGGGAAGCGCAATTAGCGCTCGCGCTCAAGTGTTTCCAATTAGCGGAGTGCTTCTCGCAAACCTTGCGTGGGGCATAGGTCCAATTCTTACGGTTGCAATTGATATGTCGATCAATTCAACAATCTTTTATCGCGTCACCATGTGGCCAATCGTGTTGTTCTTTATTGCGCGAAGCAGGAAGGCAGAAATCAGTCTTCGCATTCTGCGCAGTGCATTTATCCCAGGTGTTTTCTTTGGTGTCTCCACCATCTTTGGGTTCATGTCCTTTACCAACACGTCAATAGCGAACGCGACACTCATCGGCAGCACTTCTTCGGCAATGATGCTGTTTATTGCGCCTAGTTACTTGAAAGAAAAGATCACCAAGTTGCAGGTGCTGTGTGCATTCAGCAGTTTCTGTGGCGTTGCTCTAGTGGTTATTGCAGCAGGAGGCGGAGGAGGGGCGGCGTTGTATGGCGACATTCTCGCTTTAATCAATGCTGTGCTTTGGACGGGCTATTTCGTAGCCACGAAAAAGATGCGAACCGAAGGGTTTAACACCTGGTCATTCATGTTTGCGATTGCACTCATTCAGGCTGTACTTGCAGGTGTGTGGGCGCTGTTAACGAGCAAGGACATCACATCAATTTCGCAACGCGACTTTTTGCTGGTTCTAACGATGACGCTTATTCCCGGAACAGTAGGTCACACAGCCATTGTGTGGGCACAAAAGTTTGTAGCGGCGTCGACCTCTTCGCTGATTTGTTTGCTTGGTCCCGTTATCTCTATGTGTTTCGCGTGGGCAATCTTCGACCAGCGAATTAAGCCGTGGCAAATGGTCGGAGCCGTCATTGTGCTCGCATCGCTGGCAGGGGTGGTGCGATACGGCACGTCAGAAGCAGCCAAAGCTGACATGTTGAGGAATGCAGACCCCCTGCTAAACTCAAATCCGTAATACATGCGGACGTGGCTCAGTTGGTAGAGCATCACCTTGCCAAGGTGAGGGTCGCGAGTTCGAATCTCGTCGTCCGCTCCAATAGTTTCTTGCTCACTTGTACTTCTCGCCGTTCTGGTGGTCTACATTTCGGGTTGTGATTGTCAACGGAATAGAGATCGGGCCGTACCGAGATCTCTCAAAAGCCAATTTGCAGGGAGCCGATCTCAGGGGCGCCAATTTGCAAGGTGCAGATCTGAGCGGGGCAAATTTGAAGCGTGCCAACCTCGCAGGGGCAATTCTGGTGGATGCGATTCTTATCGGGGCGAATCTTTCAGAAGCAAAAGTTTGGGGAGCTGGGCTCTGTGGAGCTGATTGCTTCCAGGCCAACTTTGCTTTGGCAAACCTTGAGGGATGCAATCTGAAGGAGGCGAATCTGGATGGTGCAAATTTTGAAGGCGCAAACCTTGAAGGTGCCAATTTAGAAGACGCCAATCTCTCAGGTTTCGATCTATGGGGCGACAATCACATTGGTGCAAACCTCAAAGGCGCAAATCTCGCAAACGCAATGCTTGATGGTGCGAACTTTTCTGGGGTGATCATGCCCGATGGTTCGGTTCATGACTAGCAATGTGCTGGTCTAGTCTTCATTCATGAGTCAATTCGGTGTTAGTCAAATAGTCAATCAAACTCGCTCAGCGTTTCAATCGGGGGTCACCCGCCCAATGGCGTGGCGCAAGGCCCAACTTGAAGCCATGATTCGCATGATCGAGGAGAACCAAGACGAGTTTTCGGCTGCATTGAAGACCGATCTTGGTCGTGGAGTTGAAGAGGCCTGGATGTATGACTTGGGCTTCACTATCGCCGAAGTGAAATTGATGTTGAAGAACTTAAAGAAGTGGACTTCGGCTCGCAAGGTGCCAACACCAATCGTGTCGAAGCCGGGTTCGTCACGTCGAATTCCTGAGCCACTTGGAACAGTGTTGGTCATCGCGCCATGGAACTATCCGGTGCAGTTGTTGCTCGTTCCTGCTGCTGGCGCCATTGCGGCCGGCAACGCAGTGGTCATGAAGCCATCTGAAGTTTCGCCAGCGACTTCTGCAGCGCTTGCAAAATTCATTCCACAATATTTTGACAAGCAAGCAATTGCCGTTGTTGAAGGCGGAGTTGCAGAGACAACAGAGTTGCTCGCACAAAAATTCGAGCACATTTTCTATACGGGTAACGGAACTGTTGGTCGCATTGTTATGCGCGCTGCTGCAGAAAACCTCACTCCAGTCACGCTGGAGCTGGGTGGAAAGAGCCCGACCATCGTTGACGCTTCGGCGAACATCGAAATTGCTGCCAAGCGAATTACGTGGGCCAAGTATGTGAACGCCGGTCAAACCTGCGTGGCTCCCGACTACGTGCTTGTGCACAAGTCTGTTGCCGACAAGTTGGTGAAAGCCATTGGCAAATCAGTAAACGATTTCTACGGCACAGACCCGCATGCAAGTAAGGACTATGCACGCGTGGTGTCGCCTCGACACTTCACACGTTTGAAGTCCATGATCGCTTCAGGAACTGTTGCAGTTGGTGGTCAAACAGAAGAGTCCGAGCGCTACATCGCGCCAACGGTGTTGGTCAATGTCGACAAGTCTTCGCCAGTGATGCAAGAAGAAATCTTTGGACCAATTCTTCCAATTATCGAAATTGATTCCATTGACGAAGCGCTCAGCTTTGTGAACGGTCGTCAGCATCCATTGGCGCTCTATGTGTTTGCTGAAGACTCAAAGGTGAGCGAGAAGGTTGTAGCCAACACCACTTCAGGTGGCGTAACGGTAAACGGAACCATCTTCCACATGACCGGCCCGTTCTTGCCATTTGGCGGAGTTGGCGAAAGCGGCATGGGTGCGTATCACGGTCAAGCAGGCGTCGATGTGTTCCAACACTTGAAGCCAGTACTCAAGCGTTCAACAAAACTTGATGCTCCGTTGGCTTACCCGCCATATACGGCACGTAAGTTCTCCATTCTCAAGAAGTTCCTCTAACTAGTTCAAACCCCCTCGAAAGGCATTCACATGAAAATCGGTATTCAACTTTGGCCGCAGGCAACAACCGTGAAAGAAATGCGCACTGCATGGCGAACCGCCGATGCGATGGGTGTCGACAGCATTTGGACGTGGGATCACTTTTACCCACTGTCTGGCGACCCTGAAGAGCGCCACTTCGAGTGCTACACGCTTCTTGCAGCAATGGCTGCCGACACATGCCACGCACAAGTTGGAGCATTGGTCACGTGTTTTACGTACCGCAACCCGCAGTTGCTTGCCGATATGGCGCGCACCATCGACCATATCAGTGAAGGTCGTTTTGTTCTTGGCCTAGGTTCGGGTTGGTTCGAGCGCGACTACATCGAATACGGATACGAGTTCGGCACCGCAGTTGAACGTTTGAAGTTGCTTGAAGCAGGACTTCCTGTCATCAAAGATCGCATGAAAAAACTGAACCCGCAACCAGTGAATGGCAACATTCCAATCATGATTGGTGGCGGCGGAGAGAAGCGCACATTGCGTCTTGTTGCCGAGCATGCTCAGCAGTACAACTACTTTGGACCGCCAGAAAGCTATGCCAACAAGATCAAGATTCTTGACGAGTGGTGTGCAAAAGTCGGTCGTAATCCAAAAGAGATCGAGCGCACTGTTGCTATCTATCCAAAAGAAGTGACGCCAGAGTTGTTCGAGGCGTACAAGCAGGCTGGTGCAGAACACATCATCTTGGCAAGCGGTGGACCGTTTGACATGAAGGATCTTGAAACGCTGCTCAGCTGGCGCTAACTACGAAGAGAAGGCGCCAATCGATTCAACGATCACGTTGAAGGCGGCTTCGGCGTCAACATCCCACACCACAGTGCAGTTTGGGTTCTTGCGCTCTTTCAAGCCGCGCATATCTACAAGGGTCATTCCGCGACTGTGTTCGCCAGATGTCTCTACAACAACATGTTGATCTTTCATGGTGAACAGTTCGGGATGGGTGAGTGCTAAAACTGCGCACGGGTCGTGCACAGCGCCACCACGCATATTGTCGTGACGACTTACATACACATCGCTAAAGAACACAAACAGGTCGGCTAACACTCCAGCAAGTTTTCCTGGCAACGCACGAACTTTGTCAATGCGCTCAGGTGTCGCTTGCAGCTTGTGCGTTACGTCAAGTCCGCTCATGATCAGTTTCCCGCCGTAATCGAACACCATGGCTGCTGCTTCAGGATCTGCCCAAATGTTGAACTCTGCAGCGGTGCTTCGGTTACCGAATGTTCCGCCACCCATGAGTGAGATGCCAGCAATTTTCTGTGCAATGTCCGGTGCAGTGCGTAATGCAAGCGCGATGTTGGTGAGTGGCCCCGTTGGAACCAACCAGATGCCTTCAGTGTTCCGACAGGTGTCGATAATGAATTGCACCGCGTCTTCACTGTCGGCAGGTCGTGATGGTTCTGGCAAATCTGCACCATCTAGACCGCTCTCGCCGTGAACGTATGCCGCATCCTTTGGTTCGGCGACAAGTGGGCGTCGAGCACCCTGGTGAAGCGGGGCCGTGCTGCCAATCATGTCCAACACGATTCGCGCATTGCGGGTAGTTGCAGTAATTGGTGCATTGCCGGCAACCGTGGTGACGCCAAGAAGGTCTGCATGGTTGGCGGCCACCACCATGGCCATCGCGTCGTCGTGACCAGGATCGCAGTCAAGAATCATTTTTACTCGTGAAGACATGACGCCGACTCTAGTCGTGTGTGTAAAAGTAGAGGGGTGACAGAACCAATCTTTGATGTCGTCGTTGTTGGTAGCGCCAACCTTGACTTGGTTGCCAATTTGGATCACTTGCCAGCGCCAGGCGAAACACTGATTGCAACTGGATACGCCGAATACCCCGGCGGCAAGGGCGTGAATCAGGCCGTTGCATGTGCGCGCATGGGTGCCAAGACCGCATTTGTTGGATGCGTTGGTAATGACGATGCGGGAATACTTCTGCGTTCAGTCTTGGAAGGCGAAGGCATTGACACCTCGCACCTACGTACGGTCAGTGTTCCTACTGGTCGGGCGTTCATCAATGTTGATAGCCATGGTGAGAATGCGATCGTGGTGGTTGCTGGAGCAAATGCCCAGGTGGGCGTTGAAGGCAACTTTTTCATTCCCCATTCACGTGTAATTCTCGCTCAGTTAGAAGTGCCATTGGAAACTATTGAAATGGCATTTACTCAAGGACGAAGCAATGGGGCAGTCACCGTGCTGAATCCAGCTCCTGCTCGCGATATTCCAGAAACATTGTTGTCGCTTGCAAACATTGTTGTGCCGAATGAAACCGAGTCGGCCGCAATTGGTGGAACAAAGAATCTGTTGAAACTCGGCGCTGCAACGGTGATCACCACGCTTGGTGCCGATGGCGCAAGTATCGACACTGCAACGTCGACAACCCACATTGCCCCACACAGAGTGACGCCTGTTGACACCGTTGGTGCAGGCGATGCATTCATAGGTGCAACATGTGCCGAACTATCTCGCGGGGCGTCAATTGAAGATGCGGCTCGCATAGGTGCAATCGCTGGTGCGCTTGCCACAACCGTAAAAGGTGCGGTTCCATCACTACCAACACGTCAAGCAGTGCTCGCAGCACAAAAGAGTTGATGTGAGCGACATTTCCAAACCACAACTGATGCACTTTTACGACGAAGAAAGTGCCGAGCTTGCCGTTGCCATTGTGAAGTACGCAATGGAACGCACCAAAATGGATCCGCCTCCACTTGACAAGCCATACACGCTGAGCGAACTGAACAACATTGTTGGTCAAACGATTAAGCCAGAAGGGCGCAATGGACTAGATGTTTTGCAGGAGTTCATTGACGAACTCGCGCCGTCGTGCATCAGCGTTGATCATCCACTCTTTTTGTCATTTGTGCCAGGAGCGCCAACTGAAAGTTCGTTGTTGTTCGACCTCGTGGTGTCGGTGTCAAATGTGTACGCAGGTTCGTGGCTTGAAGGTGCTGGTGCGGTGTATGCCGAAAATCAGGCGTTGCGGTGGATTGCCGACTTGGCTGGCATGCCAGCAGAAACTGGTGGCGTTTTTGTAACTGGTGGAACTGCTGGCAATCTCTCAGCACTTCTTGCGGCGCGATGGGACTGGCGCAACAAAGCCAAAGGTGCACTCGATGCAATGCGACCACTCATTGTTGCTTCCGGTGGTTCGCACTCGTCCGTTGCACAAGCAGCAAAGGTGATGGATGCCGACGTGAAGAAGGTTCCTGTTGACGAGCGCGGTCGCACATCTGGCGCGGCCATGAAACAACTCATTGATTCACTGAGCGACATCGACAAGTCACGAGTCTGTGCCGTGGTTGCAACTTCGGGCACGACGAATGTTGGTGTGGTTGATGACTTGCAGGGGATTGGCGAGCAGGCTCGCAGGCTAGGCGCGTGGTTTCACGTTGACGGCGCGTATGGCGCAGCAGCGTTGTGTGCGCCAAGTGTTCGACACTTATTCAACGGCATCGAACACTGCGACAGCCTTATTGTCGACCCGCATAAGTGGTTGTTTGGTCCGTACGACTCATGCGCGCTGTTGTATCGCAACCCAGAAATTGCACGCCAGGCGCACACGCAACACGCGGAGTATCTCGATGTGTTGCAACAAGAAGGCGACAAGCGGCCGGATGAAGCAATGAACCCTGCCGACCTGGCGCATCACCTGTCGCGACGAGCGCGCGGTTTACCCGTGTGGTTCAGCTTGGCCATGCACGGCACCGACGCCTATCGCGATGCCATGGAGGCAACTCTGCAGGTCACACGCGAGTCAGCCGACATCATTCGCAATGCAACTCACGTCGACTTGGTGCTCGAGCCTGAACTGTCAGTAATCGTGTTTAAGCGTCTTGGTTGGAACGCGCAGCAATATCAGCAGTGGAGCGACAGAATTTTGGAACGCGGGCTTGCTTTTGTCGTTCCAAGTAGTTGGAATGGCGAAACTGTTTTACGTTTGTGCATCGTGAATCCACGAACAACAGTTGCGGGAATCCAGTCAATTATTGATTCGCTGAAATAATCAGCGAAGAGCGCCTGCTATTTAGGAGCTGGCTCTTTCTTGGCGACTGCCTTTTTGCGGGTGCCGTAACGCTTGTTGAAGCGCTCAACGCGACCTGCGGAGTCGATGATCTTCATCTGACCGGTGAAGAAAGGGTGGCTTGCGTTCGAAATTTCAAGCTGCACCACTGGGTACGTCTCGCCGTCTTCCCAGACCGTGGTCTTGGTGGCATCCACCTTCATGGTGCTGCGGGTCAAAAAGCGGTAGTTGGCTGAGCTGTCTTCGAGGACAACAAAGTTGTACTCCGGGTGGGTGTCCTTCTTCATAGGTTTGCCAGTGTAGCGGGGCTAAGTCCCTGTCTATACTTGTCCAATGCCAAATCGCTGTGACGTCCTCGGGAAGCGCCCTTCAACGGGTCACTCTGTTTCCCACTCAAACATTAAGAGCAAGCGCTGGTGGAAGGTAAACGCCCAGAAGAAGCGTTTCTGGTTGCCTTCAGAGAAGCGCTGGGTCACCTTGCACATCAGTGCGAAGGGTCTTCGTACCATCGACAAGCGCGGCATCGAGCGCGTAGTCGCCGACATCCGTGCAACGGGTCAGAAAGTCTGAGAGCGAATCATGGCTGCAAAGAGTAAAGACAAGCGTCCAATCATCAAGCTTCGTAGCACTGCCGACACTGGCTATGTGTACGTCACCCGTAAGAACAAGGTGAACTCACGCGAGCGTCTTGAGTTGAAGAAGTACGACCCAGTCGTACGCAAGCACGTCATCTTCAAAGAAGAGCGTTAAATCGTTCAGCGCTTTATGCGCTGTTACAGACTTGCAAGGACTTGTTGAAAGTCCGCAATGACATCGGTTGCAGATTCCAGCCCTACAGACACGCGCAATAACCCTTGTGTGATTCCGGCAGTCAACTGATCTTCTGGCGAAACTCCAACGTGAGTGCTGCTTGCTGGGTGACAGATAAGCGTCTCTGGGCCACCGAGTGACACCGCTGGTCGAACGAGTTTCAATCCGTCTACAACTTTGCGTGCAGCATCCTTGCCGCCCACTACTTCGAAACTGAGCAACGATCCGAACTGGCGCATTTGCTTTGCTGCGAGTGCGTGTTGCGGGTGAGTGGATAGTCCTGGGTAGTGAACAGCTGAAATTGCTTTAAGCGTTGTAAGACGGGTTGCAAGTTCCATTGCGCTGTTGCATTGGTGAGCAAGGCGAACACCAAGCGTGCGAATACCGCGTAAACCGTTCACTGCGTCGTATGGCGATGCAGTTGCGCCGTGCAATACCGCATACGTCCAAATGGCGTCGATCAACTCTTTCTCGCCAGCAACAACACCAAGTGTTGCGTCATTATGACCAGCGATGCCTTTTGTTGCCGAGTGCATAACAAGAGATACACCGTGAGCAAGCGGGCTCTGTCCAAGTGGAGTAGCAAGCGTCGAGTCCACAACGGTGTACGGTCCCTTAATGCTTGCAAGCTCGGAGAAGTCAACAACACCCATTTGCGGGTTCGATGGTGACTCTGCAAGAACCAGCATTGTCTTGCCTGGCTTCACTGCTGCTGCAAATGCGCCTGGCTTAGATCCATCTACGAAAGTGACATCAATGCCAAGTCGTTTGCACGGGCCATTGAGGAATGCAACCGTTCCGCCGTACAACTGGCTTTGGGCAACAATGTGATCGCCGGTTGAGCACAACGCAAGAATGATCGAGGTAATTGCACCCATTCCCGAACCAAATGCAAGAGCGTCTTCAGCGCCTTCCAGCTCGGCAACGGCTTGCTCGAATTCGCGAACAGACGGGTTTGAGTAGCGCGCGTAGTTGCCGGTTGTGTGAATAGCAACTGCCGCCTTGCTTGTTGCATCTAACCCACTTGTTTGCCAGGTGGTACTGGTCCAAATGGTGGGAGCCAATGCCCCAGAAGCATCGCGTCCAGCGGTGATTGCAGTGGTCTCTGGCTGCTGTTCTGGCACCCCAACAGCGTAATGAAACAGGGCGGCCGTACGAGGGCTATTTAGATGTGGGGCAATACTTCTTTGCCTATGAGGTCAAGGTGATCGAGGTCGTCAAGGTCCAAGATCTGCATATAGATGGTCTCGGCTCCCGCTGCCTTCCAGTCGCCAATTTTGGCAATGAGTTGGGCAGGTGTCCCACACAATCCGTTCGCACTTAACTCGGCAACCTCGCGACCAATCTTCTTGGTGCGCTGTTCAACTTCTGCAGCGTTTACCCCACAAACAGTTGCTTGCGCAATGGTGTATTTCAAAGTCTTTGGGTCGCGACCAATTGAAGTGCAAGCCTCACGCACGCGTACACACTGTTCCATGAACACGTCGCTGTTTACGAATGGCATATTGAACTCGGTTGCATATTTCGCAGCCAGCATCGGTGTTTTCTTTGCACCACGACCTCCAACAATTACTGGAATACGAGACTGAACTGGTTTAGGTAAACCGGGTGAGCTCTCAACGTTGTAGTGCGCTCCGTCAAAACAGAAGGTCTCACCTAACGGTGTATTCCACAAACCATTAATGATGTGCAGTTGTTCGCCAAGCATGTCAAAACGTTCGCCAAGTGCTGGGAAGCGAAAGCCGTACGCCTTGTGTTCTGCTTCGTACCAACCAGCACCGAGGCCAAGTTCAACTCTGCCATTCGACATCACATCAACGTTGGCTACTGAAACTGCGGTAATTGCCGGGTGTCGAAACGTAACGGAGTTCACCAATGTGCCAAGACGAATCTTTGTCGTCTCTCGCGAAATTCCAGCGAGTGTTGTCCACGCATCCGATGGTCCTGGTGCACCGTTCACATCACCCATTTTCAGGAAGTGATCAGAACGAAAAAAACCATCAAATCCGAGTTGTTCTGCGCGCTGTGCGACTGCAAGAAGTTGAGCGTACGAAGCGCCTTGTTGTGGCTCGGTAAAGATGCGGAGTTTCATCTGAATGATCGTAGGTGCTGCCTTTGCCTGTAGCCTGATCCCGTAGTTTTTACTACGGCGACGTGGCCGAATGGTTAGGCATGGGCCTGCAAAGCCCCGTAACCGGGTTCGATTCCCGGCGTCGCCTCAATTGTTTATTGGGTTAAATCGGCATTTGGTACGACATAAGGTACGAGTCGTGTCTGGAAATTAGTCGTACAGTAATCACGTGGCGAAAATCGTGAATATTCGTGAACGAATCTTGGAGCTGGCGGTTGATGCCATCGATAGTGGCGGTGAAGAGGCGATTCGTGTAAATGACATTGCTGCCGATGCTGGTGTAACTGTCCCAACGTTGTATCGGCATTTCGGTAGTCGCGATGGCTTGGTGGAAGCGGCTCAAACGTATCGATTTCGCAAAACGCAGTTTGTTGACTCGTCGGTACTTGCGGCGTCGCTTGCCAAGTGCAAAAACCGAGATGATTTGCGAAAGGCCCTTCGTAAAGAATTGCTCTCGCATTTTGATACTGATCGGTGGGAACTACGCCAGGTTCGATTAAATGCACTGGGCTCTGGCTATGCAAGACCGGAGTTGACCGCGTCGTTAGCCCTAGCGCAAAAACAGGGGGCTATGGGGATCGTCGAGATGCTGCAGCCATTCCAGCAAAAGGGTTGGATCCGCAAAGATATTGATCTCGCAGCGACGGTGTATTGGTTCATGGGACAGATTCTGGGCCGAGTTCTGATTGAAATGGGTGACAACCCGGTCTCCCAGAAGAAATGGAATGACATTTCGCTGGAAGGCATTATGGCTGTGATTTTTGGGGATATTCCGAAGAAGTAAGGGTTTCCCCTGCCTGAAAGTAGTAATACTACTTAACTAAGTAGTATTACTACTTATGCGATTCACTGGGTCCCCTCTGATCCGCCGCGGATTTCGCCTAGCCATTGCTGCTTTGATGTTTAGCTTTGGAGTACTGGTTTTCTACCAGTCGGTCACGCAAGCCGCGCCACCGACTCTTGCCTCATCCACACCCAATTACACGAACGAGAATTCGGCAATTCAATCAAACGCGAACATAGTCTTGAATTTCAACGAAAATGTCTACAAGGGAACCGGGTATATCCGCATCGAGAACGTGCTTGGAACCGTAGTCACCGCTGGATGGGATGTAAACGATCCTGGGCTTACTGAGATCACCGGTTGGGGAACCCAAACTCTGACGATTAATCCATACGACGATTTGGGAGGCAGTTCCAGCTATTTCCTTTCAGTGGAAAATGGTGCAATCGTCAATGGGGCGGGTGAATCATTCGCTGGGTTTGTTCAAGGTGCCAACAGTCCAAAGATGCGATTTATCGTTAACCCACTTTCATTCTGCTCGAATGCTCCCGCTATCACGCCAAGCCGTATGAGTGATGGCAGGTTCCGTGTTGGAACAACATACACCGCAGATGTTTCATCGATGTCCTGCTCGCAAACTCCTTTGTCGTACACCTATCAGTGGAAACGTTATGAAGCCACGACCAACTTTTCTGCGACGTTGGGTGGAGGCGACGGGTATGACATCCCAGGTGCAACTACTGCCTCGTACAGAATGACTGATGCTGATGCCGGTAGGAGCGTATTCGTCGCAGTGAGGGCAGTCAATGCGAATGGTCCAGGCTCAATTAAATACTCGCTTCCGTCCTTGGTTGGATATGAATTAAGTGTGTTCGTTGGCACGGGTACCGCTGGACGTGTAGACGGAACGGGAACATCCGCAAGTGTCACGAAGCCCATGAACCTAACGACTGATCCGAATGGCAACTTGTATTTCTGTGATACGAATGCAACATCAGGGTCAATAGCTTCTTTTTTCACCATCAGAAAAGCAACGCCCGCAGGGGTTGTTACCACCTTTGTCGGCGACGGCACTCAAGCCTCAACTGACGGCACGGGCACTTCGGCGCGCATCAGTGGATGTTCCGATCTTGTGTACGGCGGTGATGGATACTTGTATCTCAATGAGGGTCTAAATCTCAAGTTCCGACGAATTTCACTTGCTGGTGTGGTTGAGACTCTCGTGTCATCGTCTGGAGTTGCACTCAACTCGTCATCAGGGGAAATGCAAGTAAATGAAAATGGCGTCATCTACTTGGTCACTGATAGCGGCAACAACTCAGGAAATAGGGGACAAGTTGCCAGGTACACACCTTGTGGTGCTGCAGGTTCCACCTGCCGCACTCCTGCTGGCGTCGGGTCGATTTTGGCGGACGCAAGAGGACTTGGTGTAACGGTCATCCTTACATCGCGAAATACGCTGATTGCAAAAGACAATTTCAATGGCAGCAGCCTTCGCGAGAGCAACACGCTGGACACTTCAGCATCTTCGCAAACATTTACTGAAATCGCTTCAATGGGCACTAGATACAATAGCTATGGGCAAATCTTCGCCGCTGACTCAGGCGAGAACCTCTACTGGGTTGACTACGATGCGGGAAGTCTGCGCAGACAACGAAGATCTGACATTAGCTCTTCCTCCGACTGTAGGTCTGTCGGTGTAGGAATCTGCTCTCGAGTGATAGTCGGTGGTTCGTTATTCGGTGCTGCACGATCTGACCAGGACCTAACCATTGACTCAAACGGGAATGTTTATGTGGTTGATGCATCGACAAACGTGATTCGTAAATTCACGGTTGGAACAGCGGCGGAAGTATCACCAACCGTCGATGAATCTCGACCGACCATCAGTTCGTGGAGTTATTCCACATCTCCTTCGAAATCACGCACAGTCACCATTTCGGCGAACTTCAACGAAAGAATCAATTGGGGGAAACAGACAGTTTCTAGTTCTGGCACAGCCACTTGCGGAACTCCTTATCCGAAGGCAACTGCGGGAACCTCGATCACATTCACCGTTGTGTGCACTACCGATGGGACTGTTTCAATGGGAGTCACTGGAAACGTGCTAAGCGGATCCTCTCCAGTCATGAACAACATTATTTCTGGCAGCGCCGGGAATAGGTGGAATCCAAGTGCAACAGTTACTAGTGCATCAATCACAATCGACACATCTGCTCCAACAGCCACAGTGACAACCCAAACAAAGGGAAGTTCAGGTTCAGTAAATGTTCAGAGCACCGAAACGGGCACTGCGTATTTGGTTAACTCTTCGGTGACAGTGTCAGACGTGGGGAGTATCACCAGTGCTGCTGACAATATGTGGAATTCGGTCTCAATTTCAACAATCAACTCCAACTTTGCACTTGCAGTAACCGGCCTTGCTGATGGCACGTACAAGGTTCGTGCCGCTGATGCGGCGGGCAATATTTCTGCAGCATCCACTGGAACAGTCACAATAGATACAACACCTCCAACTGTTTCGATTTCTCGAAGTAGTTCCGGCACTTTGGGTGTAGGTGGGACTGATTTGTTGACGTTCACACTGTCTGAATCGTCAACGAATTTTGTGGTTGGTGATGTGACGGTTTCTGGTGGTTTGTTGTCCGGTTTTAGTGGTTCTGGATCTTCGTACACCGCAACGTTTACTCCAACAGCTAGCTCGTCTGGCACCGCATCTATTGCTGTAGGTGCCGGGTTATTCACAGATGCTGTTCCTAACAGCAGCATTGCAAGTACTACCCTGAACATCGCATACGACACAGTTGCTCCGACTGTTTCCATCGCCAGAAGTGGTTCTGGCTCACTTGGTGTGGGTTCCACAGACGTGTTGACGTTCACGTTGTCTGAAACCTCAACGAATTTTATTGATAGTGATGTGACGGTTTCTGGTGGATCATTATCGGGCTTTAGTGGTTCAGGCACTTCGTACACCGCAACGTTTACGCCAACATCTAGTTCTTCCGGTACCGCATCTATTTCTGTTGGTGCTGGCGTGTTTAGCGATGCGGCAGGTAATGGAAATACTGCAAGTGCTTCCTTCGCCATTGCTTACGACACAACGTCTCCAACTGTGTCAATTGCTCGTAGTGGCACAGGTTCCTTGATTGTTGGTGGGACTGATTTATTGACGTTTACCTTGTCTGAATCGTCAGCGAATTT